>WJXE01000106.1 GCA_009665115.1 Nitrosopumilales archaeon | reverse complement strand
ACGGGAAATTTTACATCCCTTCTCTGTATTCCATCTACTTTTACTTTCCCTGCTGAAACGATTGTTTTAGCTTCATGCATAGTGGTTGACACGCTTAGTACATCCCTAAGAATTATTCCAAGAGGGTATGACCCGTGTTTTCTGTGCGGACCGGGTGAAGCCTTGAGCACGAATTGACTTTGCTTTCTTCGAATATTCCAGAATCTGGGTGCCAGTTGTCTCTTTAGTCTAGTGTCTCCTCCCTTCTTCCCCATTATGCTTTAGCCTCCTGTTTTTGCGTTTTCGGAGTATGCTTGGAATCTGTGCTCTCTTTGCTAAGGTTCAGATTGCGTTGGAGTTTATTCTTCCTGTATTTGTCATCCAGATTCAGTCCGGTTATAATCAGATTTGACGAATGGATCTGAACCTTCACATTTCCGCCTTTCACTTTCTCGCGTTGGATCCCTTCGATTGATAATGTTCCTTTCTGTGTGTTAACTTTCTCCACTTTTCCTTCTATTCCGGAGTATTCACCACGGAGAACTCTAACGCTGTCTCCCTTTACTAGTCTGCAACTTCTACTACCATACTGTTCGCGCAGATTGTCTGAAAGCGTTGAACCTATCCTGGAGTCTCTCAAGTGACTCGGAACATGCAAAAGTTTTGGATTAATTTTTGCCATAATTTAATCGCGCTCAGACTATAAGTGACGCAAGGTTCGCTATCCTTGGCCATTTTTCAGCGGCTTCAGCAGCAACTGGACCCTTTATGTCGGTTCCCTTGATTTCGCCTTCGGGTGTTACCAAAACTGCAGCATTATCCTCGAATGATAAGCGAACGCCGTTGAGCCTCTTGATGGCATACTTTTGCCTAATGATCACAGCTCCGAATATCTGCTTGCGTAGCTCGGCGGCGCCCTTTTTCACGGTCACCGTGACCAAGTCGCCTACTGCGCCTGCAGGCAGTCTTGAATGTCTACCCTTGTATCTGCCAACTTGTGCTATACGCAAGACCTTCGCGCCTGTGTTATCCGCACAAACTAATTCTGCTGTTATTGGGAGAACCCTTGTGATGTACGGCCGAAATTCTTCAACTCCTTTGGCTGAAACTGCCCTTGTCTTAGGTGCCAATTCCTTTGATTCCCTCGATTACGACAAACGAAACAGTCTTCGATAATGGTCTGCATTCAGCAATTGTTATTTCGTCACCCTCTGTGACATCAATGCATTCTGGAAGATATGCATGTACTCTTGATCTGCTTCTTTCATAACGCTGATATTTGGCCACTTGGTGTGGAAATTCTCTTGAAACGACAACCATATTCTTTGCCTTAGCACTAACAACTATTCCAGATAAAAGCTTCCCCCTTACAGAAAGTCTACCGTGAAAAGGACATAGGATGTCAGCACAATCTTTCCGTGGAGGAGTAACTGCAATGCCAAAATTCCTAGCCAATTCTATTCAACTCAGTGAGTACGCGCGACACGATCTTCTGGTCTTCCGATAATAGATGGACCTCTTATAAAGCAAGCGCTGGACGGGAGGAGCACTCTCATCTTCTCCGCTGAGATTTTTGATATCTTCTTCGGTCCTGCACTTGTCCTTAATGTAAGCATATTTTTGGTTTCGAAGATAATAGTTCCGGACAAGCCCAGGATCGTGGGTTGAGGGCTGGTTATGATGGTTGCACGAAGACCGATGAGCTCGTGTGAGAGAATATTCTTAGGTGTTATCATGGTTTTTTTTAGAACCTCTTTCATTAAGAATAGTCATTATCCGAGCAATATCCCTACGAATCCAACGTATATCCCCAGTCTGTTTCTTTAGGGTGCCTTTCGCGCCTTCGGCCCTAAGTTTTGCCAAATCCGCGTTTAATTCGGACAATTTGTCGGTCAAATCGGGATCGTTCATTTCCCGTAGGGTTTTTAGTCTAAGTCTGGCCATTTGTATTTCCCGGAGCTACTATTGTTTCCCTATCTGTTTGTCTAGGCTTGGAGGCAACATCTCCTGCAGCCGTAGCAGTAGTCGTACTTTGTTCTGCACCTACGTCAGCAGGAATTTGAGATTGCGCTGAATCAACCTGCGTGGAGGATTCGGAGAATTCGAACTCTTGCGGAAGCTCACCTTTCAAGGCAATCCTTAATTGTATGCCCATCAGCCCCATTTTTGTCAAAACCGAAGTAATTCCGATCCGAACAATTTGTTCAGCAAGATGGCCGCTTTTGGGCATCACTCCTGAGGAGTGTTTTTCAAAGTGAGCACGTTCGCTTCGAAGTTTTCCCGCAATCGATACCTCCACCCCTAGTGCTCCAGCATTCATAATCGTATTCATTGACCACATGGCTGCCCTTCTAAAGGCGGTACCCCTTTCTATTAACTGAGCAATCCTATTGCACATAATTTTTGGATTCAGTTCAGGAACAGACACTTCAAGGACAGATATTTGTGGATTCGTCAAACCAAATTTCTCCTCAAGTCTAGTCGTCAGGTCTTTAATACCTGTTCCCTTTCTACCAATAACTAGACCAGGTCTTGTAACATATAGCGTTATCCTAGTCCCTATAGGTGTTTTCTGAACCTCTACATCTCCGTAGCCTGCGTCCTTCAGCGTTGAGGCCAAGTATTCATCTAACTCGAGGTTGCGGAAGTTATTTTTCATCACGTTCTTAACGGCGCTCAATATTATGCTAAACCTTCCTTTGCTACCAATTCTATATGGACTAGCATACCGATTTTTGGGCTTGCTCTTCCCATTGCCCTCGGAGTAAATCGTTCAAGTTTTGTCCCTCTGTGCACGACGGCACTTACAATTCTGAGTCTATCAAGATCCATACCCTTGTATTCAGCATTGGATTCCAGATTATCAAGAAGTTTCAAGTATTCTTTAGCGGTTTTTTGCGGAAACCTACCTGCAAAAAAACCATCTTGAATGTTTGATCTATGGGCCACCTCGTTGTTGTACCGTCTATATGGAACTGCAAGCCTCTTAGCGATAACATTTTCTAAAAACTCCCGTGCTTTCTCGATTGAAGATCCCTTAATTGCTAGAGCGACTTCTCTTGAGTGTTTTGGGGAAATGTTTTTTTCTCTTAGAGCCGCCCTCACGTGCTTGGTTTTGTCAAATTGCTGAAAGGCGTACGAATAATTTGGCATGTAAGATCACTTAAGTGGTACGTAGAGCGAGGATCTGGAAGCTCCGACGCCAGGAGCGCCATGTTGCACTCTTCTATTAGTTATCGCATATTCGCCAAGATAATGTCCTATCATTTCCGGCCTTATATTAACTGCAAAAAATTCTTTCCCATTGTGAACTTTAACACTCAGCCCTATCATGTCAGGCAAAATAATCATATCGCGAACATGGGTCTTTAATTCCCCTTTGTGCTTACCTTCTCGTGCTAATTTTATCTCTTCACGTAATTTTCTCTTCGCATCGTTCATGTATTTTCCGACTCTCTTATCAAGGGATCTTCGAACACGTGCATTTAAAAGTGGAATTAATGCTTCAATTGATAACGTTTGTAATTGCTCAGGCGAATAGCCTTTGAATTTGAATTCCCGAACCAACTAATTCTGCCACCTGTCTGCTACTTTTAAATCTAACGAGACACGAAGATGTTACACAAGGCCCAAAGTTGTAGCAAGGTCCCTTGCTCCTTCCGGTGTGGCGAATTTTACTATTGCTTTCTTACCTCGAATACTCCTGAGTGTATTAACATCCTGTGCCTCGATTTCGTAAAGAGTCTTCAATGCAGCCTTGATGTGCTTCTTTGTTGCTTGGTGATCTACTATGAATATTATCATATTCTGGCCTTCTATTAGATTGAACGCTTTTTCAGTGATGTAGGGTTTGATAATTATCCTTCTAGCTTCTTCAGCGCTCATGTTTTCTAGCGGTCTGGCGCGATTACTACTCATATGGACCCATCTCACTCACTCCAGACTTCACTGGTCTAACGTCCTTCAATTTATCGATAGCATTTTGAGAGAATATTGTCAGCCTAATTTGTTTGGACCCTGGAACTAAGTCTAGGACGCTTAATTGTCTCACACCTTTTATGTGGACTCCTGGGAGAGAACCCGAAACCTGGCAAATCTTGTCTTTTTCACTCCCTGTAACAACCAATGCACTATAGCCCACACGGTTTTTGCGCCCCCTGCGTCTGGCTAAGCCTGATCTGACCTTGCGTGATGAAATTGCTCTGCTTAGGTCTTCACTCAAGCCCAATGTAATTAAGATATTTTTTAGATCCTTTGCCTTTGAAACTGATTCAATATCGTTAGAGACAACAACAGGAAAATTTGAAACGTTTCCTACCTTGTGTCCACGTTGCTCTATCAAATCTTTTCTCGCAGTGGCTGCGATAGCCGAACGTAGTGCCAGATATTTCTCTTTCTTATTAATTTTTTTGTAGATTTTTTTCCAAGATTCCGGTGGATGTGCTACTCTGCCATGTCTCACCCCCGCGACTCCCGCCGCCTGTCCTGCTCTTGGAAAACCTTCGCCTCGAGCTCTCGCAATTCTTGCCATTCCAAGACCTGTGTTACGGGACTCGGCACTTACAATCTCGCCTGCAGCAGGATAGCGACCCTGTCTCTGAAAGCCGTGTGACAACAAGTTCACATAGACCTTGTGTATGACATCGGGTCTGTAGGCGCTCTTAAAGACTTCTGGCAACAGGGTTGTATCCGTCTTGCGACCGTCAAGACCAAGTACCCCGACGTTCAAACTCATTGGACGACTACCTCTAGTACTTTTGGTTCGAAGATCTTTTTCTGGAAATTGCGTATCGGCTGTCTCATTTTGATAAGTCTCTTAGGGACGCCAGGAATCGAACCTTTCACAACTATGTAATCGCCATTTACCAGTCCGAAATGCTTGAAACCGCCACTTGGATTGATATGATCCGCGGCGTTCTTCTCTGTATTGGATATCATAAGGATTCGTTTATTGTATTCTGTTCGCTGATGGAAACCTCTTTGACCCTGTCTCGGAACTGTATACATTACGACTGCAGGCGAGATAGGACCTAAAGTGCCTACAGCTCGCACGCTCTTTCTAGACTTGTGTTGTTTTCTCTTTACGCCAAATCTCGTAATAGGACCTTCAATACCCTTGCCCCTAGTGATAGCAGAAACGTCGATGTACTGACCTACCTGGAAAATGTCACTCACTCGAATTTCTTTGCCCAGTATGGTTTTTAAGTAATCGTATCTAGATTTGACATCTTTTCCTGTCACAGCAATTTCGAAGACAAATGGCTTCTTTTGTGATAGATTGGCGTCACGCGGCAAAACCGAAACCAAAGCGACGACAGAGACAGCCTTATCAAGTTTCGATTCAGAGTTCACAAGTTTTTCTTCGTCAAAATTGGCAGTAAATTTGCGACGAAGATCTTTCGGTAGATCTTTTGAGTAAACATCAAAAATGACATGTTTTCCATTTTGATTCTCGCTATAAGCGCGAATACCAATTATTCTTACTGGCGGGGTAACTACGACTGTACTAGGATTTAAAAAATGCTTGCCAAAGTTTGGAGTTTTCTCTCGATCGTCAATAGTTAGAACGTGTATCACTCCTGCCTTAAAACCAGCAAAACCAGCTAGGTTTGATTTCTCTTCTGTGCTCTGAGGCCAGCTTCGGATCCTGGATTCGATGCTTTTAGCTCTAGCCCTCGGCCTGAAGGCAATGCTACCTCGTCTCGGAGCGCTGTACTTACGGTGGCCCATATAGACCAAGACTGCGCCTGCCCTTTAATAATCATATTCCCGGTTTATGTTTATGATAATCTACTAATCGAGGCCCTGTCTACCTTAACGCCCGCTCAAAAAGAAGAGTAGATGACAAAAACGTAATTTTCGATAATCTACTTTGAAAGAAAATGATTGAAGATAGCAAGCGATCCCAATATTGCTTCTTCCAATCTAATTGTCTTAGTTCCCTGAAAAGGAAACATATTCAGTACAAATTCGAATGCATCAATACGGCGACCTTCCGAGGCCAGTATTTCGTCTACCCCTTTTTTTGGGGTCCCGAATACTATCAATAAATTACTAAAAGATTTAAGGAATGCCAAAATCTTAGCCTCCTTATCCTTGACATAACCGCCTTTTTTGGAGGTAATAATAATCTGAGTGTTCGAAGTTGACTCTAATAATTTATTAAGACTGTATGTTTCCTGTATCTCATATCCCCAATACTTATCTTTCATGTCATAATCTGTGGCTTCCTTGCCTTTTAGCGACGGATGTGTGGAGACGATTTTTACATTAACCTTTTTACCGTGAAAACCTGATCCTTCGAAACTGACAAGACTGCTTAGACCTACATCCGCATGCAATTTGCCTCCGACCTTTAGAATTACTCCGACCCGCACGTCTCCAAACTTTACATCTCTGATTCTTTCTAGCTCGCGATGGTGAGGTGCGTTGATAGGATGCAGAAGACCTGCATATTCTAGCTTATCTGAAAGAGGATACAATAATTTTCTCAGGTATTGTGGAGTATCGAGGTAACGTAAGACTGTCTTTAAGAGCGAAAAATCTTCTGCAGAGGTATTTGTTGTCTTGTCATGATATATGTAGACTTTTTTTACACGAAACATGGAACAGGCT
>WJXE01000105.1 GCA_009665115.1 Nitrosopumilales archaeon | reverse complement strand
CGGCATGATAGGGAGATATTAACAAAATTTCTAATTTATCGTGATCTTCGAAGCAGAGGTTACGTGGCAAAAGAAGGGTTTGGGTTTGGAGTAGACTTCAGGGTATATGAAAGGGGAGAGTTTGAAAAAAAGCCAGCAAAGTACGTTGTCTTTGGAATAAATGAGGGTATTCAGGTCGAAGCTACGGATTTTTCAGAAGCAATAGACCAAATAATAAAAATGGGCAAGAATGCGGTTGTAGCCGTTATAGAGAGGAGGGGAGAAATAACTTATTATAAGGTATCAAAAGTGCGGTTCGCGAATAATAAAATGCATCCCAAATCCTTGACAACAACTTCTGAGGAATTATAGCAATCAAAGAAACGCTTGAAAAAATTTAAAGGTTTAAGAATAAGAATTTTAGTTTAAACTCATAACCACGTTGGCCTTCAAGGTAGTGTTTTGTCGGGATTGCAGTGTAGTTTTGGCAAGATATAATCTCAAATATTTTACGGACTCGAAGATTGCCGAGCTCACTAGACTTCATTATCAAGCTCATATCAAGGGAGGTCATGCACTTGTCACTATGACTTCTGAAGATTCACAATAGAAGAAACAGAGCAAAGCGCATAAACCAAAAGAAAAATGAAAAATAGAGGCAATAAGAGACGTTGATGGCTTCGTACTTTCGTAATCAACTCTATACTTAATTCCTATACTTCAGCCATGCACGTTAGAATTAAGACTTTAACTTAAAATAACTATCTGGGGGGTCGACAGGCCATGCAAATGGTATCCCCTACTAGCAATTTTTCTCACCACTATCACTCTGTCTATTGGTATCTCTCCAGCAAACATATTATCTGCGGTCAGGGCGAATATGTCGATAGGCCGTTTTCAAAATACTATAGCAGTTTCGTGAGGTATCAAGATGCAGCCTTAGGGATAAAATTTCAATACCCTGAGAATTGGACGAAAATAGTACATTACTCTGCGAACAATTCTAGGATCGAATTCATCTCACCTTTGCAAAGTCAACTTGAAATATTTCCACCTTGATTTTTGGTAGGTGTGTCAAAGACCACAAACAAACTTACGCTAGACGGATTATCAAAAACAATTCTCGATAAAGCCAAAGAATCAATGATGGATTTCAATCTTTTGCACTCAAACAACAGCGAAGTTGGAAGTATTGCTGCACAACAATTAATTTATACTTTTAAGAATTCCGATCCTTCATTGCAGCTCCACTTCCAAACAATGGATATTTTGATGATAGAGCAATTGGCTATACACTTTCTCCTTTACCGAGTCTAGGGCACAATACGCTAATTACCTCTCAACGATTGAACAGATTGTCAACTCTTTTGAAACTATAACAAAATGAGCCCCTGATGTGGGGTCTAGTATTTGTACTGTTTACCGTACAACCACTCACGGCCCTGAATATACTAATCATTCTATTGTCACCCTCTGCTATCAAAAATCCTGATCTTACGGCCAGCTAAAATAGCGTTTATTATCTTTCTGCCGTTCTCGGACCGTTTGTCAATTTTTATCCGGGATTTCTTTCCAACCTGGCTGGTAAATACGAATTCATCATCTATGTAGATATTGACATTTTTTCCAATTTCTTCTTGATTAATTAGGATTGTTACCGAGGAACCGGCTTCGCTAACGTTAAAATTAATTTCATTGCCAAGTGCTGGAGTTTTCACCTCGACATCGATTTTTATTCCTAACATTTTTTCGAGCTCAGATACGGTAGATCCGCCTCTTCCAATAATCAGCGGAACCACCTCTTTGGTAACTTTGATCTGTACTCTGTTTTCAGACAGAATATTTATTTCAGCATCGGAATCAAATCTTCTTATAACATCTCGAATTTTGGATTCGGCAAGCTTCCGTATAGTCGCATCGGGTTTGATTTTTTTATTTAGTTCCGCTGTGGGGACCACGACATTTTCTTCTCCAAATGTGTAGATCTCATATTGAATTTCTCCGGTGTTGAAATCTCGCACTTCAACAAGCGGTCTTGCTAGGTCAGCTTCTTGCATACCTGTAGGCACCTTTACGGTAAGGGAAACGTCATAGACTTTTTGGATACTTCCGCTCTTGACGAAGATAATTGTATCTATAATGTGTGGAATCATTCCTAATTCTACCTTACCGATGAACCTTTGAATAGCATCCAGTGGACTGCTTGCATGGACAACACCTACCATCCCAACCCCAGCAAGCCTCATATCGGAAAATACTTCAAAATCAGGCGCACGCCTTACTTCGTCAAAAATCGTATAATCCGGACGCACAAGTAACAAGATATCAACTGCTTTGTCAAAACTTCCCTCCAAGGGACCATACTGGGTAACTTCTGCTGGAACCTGCAAATCTCTCGGTGATTCGAAAGTTTTTACTATCTTCCCTTTTTCTAAATAGAACTCGGCGAGGCTGCCAGCAAGAGTGCTCTTTCCGGAACCAGGAGGACCAGAAATGATAATGCCTTCTGCTTCTCCAGATAATCGATCCATCAACTTTTCATTAGCATTATAATCAGCTAGAGCGAGTTTGACGATGGGTTTGACGATTGTTATTTCAAGTCCGTCAGAAAAAGGTGGCCTCGTTATTGCTATTCGAAACTTGCCGTATTGAATTACAGTTGCACCACTCCGGCTGATTTCGACCGAGCCCACTCCTTCGACTCTCGATGCCTCAGATATCTCCTCAATGATGTGTGTGAGTTGACTATAAGAACACCTTTCTTCGTCTAACTTTACCAGTTGGGAATTCCCAGGCTTGCCTTTTTTTCCCATAGGAAGTACTCCTTCCTTCAAGTGGACGCTCATTGTATTATCATCAAAAAATTTTTCAAACTCTAGATTGCTAGTTTTTGCGGGAGTCGATACATGCATGGATTGGACTCCCTGAGCTTCTGCTACTAGCGCCTGGACGTAGTCCGCAGTAACAAGTGTTGCGCCCTCCCGCATCGCAACATCTTTAATTAGAGCATCGATTCGTCCGTGTTTTGCTAGACGAATGTCATCAAGGGTAGGTCTGGCACCGACGAACAAAAGATCTATTTTCTTTTTCGAACATTGCTCTCGTATCTTTTTGATCTCACTCAATCCCACGAAACCATGTTCTTTGTTACTGGAAGCCTGGGATTGTAATTCGTCTAGGACTGCCAAAGGGATAATAATCTGACTAGCGCCCGAGATATCTCCTGTCTCTATCATTTTGGTAACTTCGCCGTCAATAATTACGCTAGTATCTAAAACCAACTTTTTATTATCCAATTTGTTATCTCTATGTTGCGGAGCTTAAAGTATTTTTACGCATTGTTGCACAAGTGATCTGCACGACTAGCTCAATACACAGACGACGACCCTAGACACAAACAGGCTTGATTTGATAGCCTCCTTTCTAGATCTTCACTAACTTCGGTTTCTTCCGAAAACTACTTAAAAAGAGCCCACCGGCTGTAACAATTAATGAGTCTGAAAGGCAAAGTAGCAATAGTAAGCGGGGCAGGGACTGGCGTTGGAAAGGCCACGACTAAGAGACTTTTCTCAGAGGGTGCTAAGGTCGTGTTGATTGGCAGAGATCGCTCGAGGCTAACGAAGGTTATATCTGATCTCAATGGGAAGAAGAACCTTCTAGCAGTCAAGGCTGATATAACGAAGGAAGCTGATGTTATCAATGTCATAGAGGAGACTGTTTCAGCATTTGATACGGTTGATATTCTGGTAAACAACGCTGGAATCCTTAATGACCCGACCCCATTTCACAAAATGACTGATGAGCAATGGATGTCATTAATTAACACAAATCTTATCGGGACATTCAGAACTACAAAAGCCGTTCTTCCTATTATGATGGAGAAGAGACGTGGGAGCATTGTCAACATATCTTCGTTGCAGGGTATAAGATCGATATTGAATGTACCGTTCTCCGTCTATGGAGTAACCAAGGCAGGCGTAATAATGTTTACACGAACTATTGCAGTGGAATACGGAGAATATGGAATACGATGTAACTGCGTTGCCCCATCTACTATTCGCAGCCCAATGATAGAACCGTACTTACAGGACAAGCAAGCCAAAAAAACGCTCGAGTCGTCATTTCCGTTACGAAGGATTGGCGATCCAGAAGATATTTCCGGTGCGGTCTCATATCTATGTTCAGACGATGCGAAGTGGATAACCGGTACTGTTTTAACTGTTGATGGCGGAATGTCTGCAAAACAGTAACCAAGGGAGACAGATACGGAAAGATTAGAAAATTCTAAATCCGGTATTATTACGACTATTTTTTGATAAGCTGACTTGTGTTTTGCGATACCATCGGGATTATGCCCTTTGTTATTATTTCGTGAAAGTTATCTGTTTCCACGTCGAACGTCAAGAGTAGAACGTACCAGAGCTGGCTTTCTGTGTCGGTAATCGGAATCGTCGCCCGGATAAGTTTCGCATAGTGTGAGCTCGCGTAATGGATCTTACCCAAATGGTATTCCCATCTTAGTCTAGTAAACTGCCTCGTGGCGGCAGTGATCGCATATTGTGCTCTCTGTTCTGGAGTTAACAAGGGAGTTAGACCCTTACGCTCCGAAATTCCCAACAATTTTCCGTCGGTATCGACGATTCCTGCAAATCTGATTGTTGGATCAATAGCCACGACCTTATCGCAGAACTCCTTGTAGAATTGTTGTCTTTGTTGGTTTTTCAACTACAATCATCATTCTACTGAGTTTCGGCTCTATTTTGACTTTTTCTATTGGGTCTATTTACCTGGGCTTATGATGGTTATTTTTTACTCGCTTGGGATGTTATTGGTCAACCCACCGTGGACGACAATTTTTTTTGTCGTGCCAGACATGCTATCCCAGCTTGGTAAAAGAAGACTTTAATTTCCTTTCAGGGCTATACGTCCTGCGATTTGAAGTCTGGCAGACTAAACGAACTATCGATAACAAAACCTCTGTCTATAGGAATTATAGGGGGAGGACAACTTGGAAAGATGATTGCTCTGGAAGCCAAACGCATGGCTTTGAAGGTCTGCATTCTGGATCCCTCTAGATGCTGTCCTGCATCTACTGTCTCAGACGAACTAATTGTCGCCGATTTTAAAGACGAAGGAGCCATCAGAAACTTGGCTAGCAAATCAGATGTGATAACATACGAAATAGAGCTTGCGAATTCTGAAGCTCTAATAGACCTTGCATCAAAAAACCGTAATTTTGTTAATCCATCACCTGAGACGCTGAGAATAATTCAAGATAAGTATAAACAAAAATCGTTCTTAAAAGAAAACAATTTAAAAGTCCCCACATTCGCCCTGGTCAATTCGGAGAAACGGTTATTTGATCTGTGTGAAGATTATGGATTCCCAGTTATTTTGAAGGCTTGTCAGGATTCGTATGACGGCAGAGGTAATTATTCGATAAGATCTAAACGTGATATCTCGAAAGCGTTTTCTCATTTCATTGGGGAAGAAGGGCTAATGTTAGAAAAGTTTGTCAAATTTAGAAAGGAGATATCAATAATGGTCGCTAGAAACGCAAGCGGTGAAATCACTTCGTTTCCTGTTGTAGAAAATATACACAAAGATCATATCTTGAACTTGACTATCGTACCGGCCCGTGTCTCTGACAAGGTCGCAAGTAAAGCGAGAAAAATGGCGGAACAAACACTTGCTGCTCTCAAAGGAGCTGGCATCTTCGGAATTGAGATGTTTGTGACCGATGACGATAGAGTAATGATAAACGAGATAGCACCGAGACCACACAATTCAGGCCATTATTCCATTGAAGCATGTTCCATTTCTCAGTTTGAGCAACACCTAAGAGCTATACTTGATCTCCCGTTATCAGAGCCTCGATTATTGTGCCCCGCAGTGGCTATGCTCAATGTGCTAGGCCCAGACAATTACATCGGACCATACGCAATTAGTGGCTTAAGAAAATTGTTTTCTATTCCTCAATTAAAACTCCATATCTATGGAAAGAAAATATCGAAGCCAAGAAGGAAACTTGGACACATTACTTTAATGGGAGATTCGGTTGAAGAGACATTACTAAGGATAAATATGGCTAAGAAAGCGATAAAAGTGCATGTCTTAAACGAGAAAGAGGTGATTTAGATTAGCGGGAATTCTAGTTGGAATAATAATGGGTAGCGACTCGGATTTGTGGGTTATGAAGGAAGCAGCCGAGATTTTGAATTCGTTCGGGGTTACAAATGAAGTAAAAATTGTTTCAGCCCACAGAACCGTTAAAAGAATGATTTACTATGCGAAGACGGCAAAGACGAGGGGAATTCAAGTTATTATAGCTGGTGCAGGAGGGGCTGCCCATCTCCCCGGGATGGTGGCAGCTATCACTCCGCTGCCAGTAATTGGTGTTCCAATAATGGGTACGTCGTCACGTCTGCATGGGTTAGATTCGCTTTTGTCTATAGTGCAAATGCCGCCGGGCGTGCCAGTCGCTACCTTGGCGGTCAACGGCGCAAGAAATGCCGGTATTTTCGCGTGTCAAATACTAGGACTAAAGAACCGAGCAATTGCAGCCAAGGTTGAGAGATACAAACAAAATTTAGAAAGCGATGTATTAAGTAAGGCAGCAAAGTTAGATTGCCTAGGGA
>WJXE01000104.1 GCA_009665115.1 Nitrosopumilales archaeon | reverse complement strand
CAGAAAAGTGTCACCTATGTGGGTATTTGAAAGTGTCACCTATCTATGTAAGTGCTACAACTAACTATAAGCGTCCTTTAAGAATAATGGTTTCGATTATTGTCTTGTCAGCCTTAATTCTGTTATGATATTATCATGAAAGTTCTAAGCTATTGGAAATCTAAGAGTAGATTTGATCAATCTTACGATAGGTAATGTAAAGGGAATGAGGATTGGTACCAACACCGTCTACGAAGTTAAAGTCACTGGTGACGTTATTCTTTCCGTGACTATCAGATAAATTAGTTTCAGATTTCATAGAAGTAATATTTTGTATTATAGTCAAAGCATTGTCTTTTCCTTATCCACCCACATAATCTTTAATGTTACTTATCATACTGCCTTCATTCTTCTAAATGAATAAGATCCGAATATTGCAAAGGCGATCGTAAACGCAGCTAATACACCGACATCTAAAGCGAATGAATGGATAGATGTTCCAATGATGGCATTTCTGAGAGCATCAACAGCATAGGTAGCAGGATCTATAGCGGTTAGAAAGAAAAGCCAACCTGGAAGGTTCTTGAGTGGAAAAAGAGCTGCACTCAAAAAGAAAAGAGGAAATACTACAAAGCTAATTATTAACTGAAATCCCTCTAGACTTTCAATGTAGCTACCAATGGCAAGTCCAACTGAGGTTAGGGCAAATGAGAGGAGTAGTACAACTGCAATAGTCTGAATTAGGGATAATACATTAAGGTTAATCCCTATAGCCATTCCAATAGCTAAGAGGATGGCAGCTTGGACTAAAGATGTGGTCATACCTCCTAATGTCTTGCCTATGAATACAGTATCCCTGCTTACGGGCGCTACCATCACACTCTTAAGAAAATCGAATTTTCTATCCCATATTATATATGAGCCAAAAAACACAGAAGAGAATATTACAGACATGCTAACTATACCAGGAAATATGAATTTTTGATAATCTACACCAGTAGAAGGATGAGTGGAACCAAAGCCAGAGCCAATAACAAACAGCCACAATACTGGGGTGAAAGTAGATGCTATTAATCGGCTTCGTTCTCTAAGAAATACTTTGAACTCACGAAGCCAGAGGGCATATAATCTGCCAAGGTTTGCTTCTATTATCATAGTATCAACTACTTTGTTGAGCATAATATTTTCTACGAAACCTCCTTCACACTGTTGTCCTTGGTTATATGTAACCTGCTATAATACTTCTTATGAAGACGAAAAGAGTAAACCTAATCATTGACACCGTCGAGGAAAGAATTTGGAATAAATGCAAATCAGAGTCTTTCTCTTCGAGAAATTTTTATTAGCAGATTTCTAGGAAGCAAAACCACACACTTAAATTTAAAAAAAGAGCATCTATTTTATTTCTGTTCGTAGCGTGCATATTTTTCCATGAAACCTCCTTCTGCCTCTTCCTTGATATTCCGTCCAGTAGATCTAAGAAATACATCGTTCAATGTGGGGATTGTATATTCAACCGATTCGGCATCAATATACTTTAAAATTATAGGAAGATTCCGACTAGCGTTATCTACTGATAAAACAAGCAATCCATCATCACTGATATTTTCAATTTTATGAACGAAGCTGAAATTCTTTAACATATCTGTATTCGGCCGCTTCTTTTCCACTAGCTTGAGTTTTACAATATCACCTCCCATCATGCCTTTCAATTTTGAGGGTGTATCAAGCGCAATTATTTTACCTCTATCTATAATACCAATTCTATCGCATAGCATATCAGCCTCTTCCATATAATGAGTTGTCAATATTATGGTGATCTTCTCCTCTTTTACAAGCCGCTCAATATATTTCCACATAGATTCCCTGCTACTTGGGTCAAGACCTAATGTTGGCTCATCTAGGAAAATTACTTTAGGTTTGTGAATAAGCCCCCGGGCAATTTCTAATCGTCTACGCATTCCTCCAGAATATTTCTTGACCTGATCGCTTTTTCTCTCAGTCAGTCCTACTAAATCAAGTACTTCAGCAATTCGTTTTTCTCTGACTTGACGCGGCACGCTGTAAAGCCAAGAATGGAGTTTCAAATTTTCGTATCCAGTGAGCATATCATCACTACTCGGGGCTTGGAACACAATGCCTACGCTGCCTCTCACCTTAGCAGATTGAGTTACGATGTCAAAACCATTTACCGTGGCAGTACCAGAAGTAGGTTTGAGTAGAGTCGCAAGCATATGTATGGTCGTGGTCTTGCCAGCACCATTTGACCCCAAAAGTCCGAAAACCTCGTTTTCATGTATATCAAGATTGAGTCTGTCGACGGCAGTCAAATTGTCGTATCTTTTGACGAGATCACGTATAGCTATCAAACAATCTATCGAGATGTAGATCAGGGTATTATGCCTTGAGATTTTAAAAAAATAGAAATAATCTATTTGAAAGGTGCGCCAGCCGACAAAATATCCATTCGACACCTAACAATGATAATAAAAATTGATTGATAAGATCACTTGCCTATCTTGAACATCTTTGTCCCGCACACAGTACAAATCCCTTGTGTGGCTGGCTTTCCATTTTTCATTGTGACCTTTTTCTCGTCTTTCATCTCTCTTTTTGACTTACATTTAACGCAATACCCTTCCATGGCAATGCAACCTGTTATGCAAGAATATAAAATGGTTGCCATAAAACCTAGCGAGTCTTATCCTGTGTAACAATAAATTAGAATATTTAAAAAACTTGGAAATACGCTAACAATTTATTAAAAACACTTACTTCTTTTAGAAGACTTTATTAAATTACAGTTCAATATCATGATAATCCATATCTGTTAAGTATCAACAGCAGGAAGGAAAAATTACTCTAAAGGTCAATGTCTCAGAACAGGGTTTATGGCTTTTGGATAGGCCCTCGCAGCTATCGCAAATGTTCCTTCACTCGGCGTTTTGTTTGTATATTTGGACTAATTCGTCACTTTCTTGTCGGCCTTTTCTTCCCGCTCAGAAGCCATCATGTCTTATCAGTCCGATGCCTGAAATTACGCCAATTATTACGATGGATTGTAGGGTTGATATTATTGTATGCGATGCGGATTGAGCAGTCACATGTTACCATAATACGTTCCATTCAATAAATTAACCTATTATCTCTTTAGATCACCAAGTTCAGCATAGCGAACGAGGTGTACATCTGCATACGTCTGCTGGACCTTTATTATCCGCAGGCATGCCTGTCACAGGCAAAGAGAAGTCACATTCATCACAAATGTAGCAAAGTCTATCAAAGTCGGATGATAATATTATGAAATCATGACATTTGGGACATTCAATCTCGTGTTCTATATCTTTCAATTTCTTTTCTGTGACTTAAGTCATATCAACACCCGACACATAATTTGGATTCTACGAGCGACGGTCGTGGTGACAATTGACTGCTCATCTTAGGCATATTATGGGTTTGGTCGGAATTATTATTATTTGATGAGTCAAGGAGCTGGATGTCGATGTTTTAGCTTTTGTTAATGATTTTAATAATTTTGAATCACTTATTCAATCAGGAATATGCCTGGGCATGTTTCTATCTGAGAGCAAACTCATATCTTCTCATCCATGTTCTCCCAATGCCAGATATTGTCAATTTAATGCTATTTTCTTCAGAATCCTCCTTTTCTTCTATAAAGCGGTTATATTTTAGAAAACCAATCCACGTTGAAACCATTTGCTCATTATTGTCAAATTTTTGCGCTATATCCTTTATCGATTGCCCATCAGACAAGCATTTTAAAATATAGATCGCACCAGTAAGTCCAGAGAAGCGATTAATGTTTACAGGATGGTTAGTGTTGTTCTTTAGCGTACGAATATGGACCTCTTTCGCACCGTTATGACGGTATGCAATCCTTTGTTCGATTACATAGTCTTTTTCCCCTACTTAAAGGTTTTACAGGATATGAGATGAGATGGCGCTGTCATAGCTAATCATTGAAGTTGCCAAATTATCCCTCAGTGTAACGGAAGAAAGCATCATTAAGACTCGAACACGCCTTATATTAGTTGTAATATTGTTACTTGAGGTATATAAAAATACCGTTGATTAAATATGTTCGGGATTCCAATTAATTTGATATTCTCGCATGATATAATTATTCAGTCTAATGTCACATACAGTATACTGCCGGTTAGTGGAATACCAAGGTTCGACATTACTAAGGCTGCTCTATGGCCATCGCTATACTACTGCATGGATCTGAGTTGTCGCATTTGCAAGTGTTGCAACAGCATTCTGGAACACCTGTTGAAGTTTATTCGAATTTATGGCGACTATCTACTGGAATTGGAGGTAGATTATTCCAACGAAAAATAACCCAATGACTATTGCTACTATTTTTGCTACTTTCTTTAACACACCCAATTAATACACCTACAAAGAAACCTCTACCTATGGTAACACTCATTGATGTTATGTTTTCAATCTTCAATAGGTGCCGTTCAACCCTTATCATTCAAATAGCAGTGGTATTCCATTGGTTTGTCGCAAAAGCAAAGACCATGTCAACAAACAATCTGACATCTATTGAATAATCAGACAATTCGATAAAGTGGTATTCTCAACACGATTATCAGAGGTAATAGTCAATAATAAAGAACAAGAGTTCATTAAATCAACAGATATTTTTAATAATGTAGAAGTATATACGCCTCTCCAACTAACAAAATAGAGATAATTTGAATTTATGGAAACAAGAGAAAGCACGAAGTACATGATTGCAGCTGGCGTTGTTGCAACAGCTATAGTAGCAGGCGTGATAGGTTGGAGTAAGAGGAAATCTAAAGAAGTTCGAACGGAAATAGATATCAGAGCATCTGATGAGCGAGTATGGCAAATACTCACAGACTTCCCAAACTTTGTTAACTGGAATCCGTTTATTACTAAAATAAGCGGAGACTTGAAGAAACATGCAAGGCTAAAAGTCCGCATTCAACCTCAAGGCGAAAGAGGGATGACTTTTAGGCCAATAATACTTGATGTTGAACCAAAGCGAGAACTTCACTGGATAGGTAGGCTTGCAGTACCAGGGTTATTCGGCGGGGAGCACATTTTCACAATAGAGCCCCTAGGGACGGATCATGTACGTTTTATCCATAGGGAAATCTTCACTGGTCTATTTGTGCTAATTTATGCTCGCAACTTTGATACAAACATACGTCAGGGCTTCGAAGATATGAATCAGGCTCTAAAGGCTAAAGCAGAACAATCAATATCTATATCATGACGATGATTCAGATCCTTCTGTATTGTAAGGTAGAATGCGAGTGACGATGTTATTTGAACATTGCATAAGCTTTTTCGAAGTCTTGTCGATTGTAAAGTTCGCAAAATCAATGTCGATTAGCAAACATTACCACATGATCCCATAGGTAATGTAATTTTGTCATGGATTTTCAGCTAATCTTTCAGAGGAAATTCCTGTTCTAAAGCTGTCCTTCCTTTTAATTATTTAAACAATAGTAGAGTAATTCTTGGTTAGGAATGAATAACGTAAAATGTATTAAATCCAAGACCAGTAGGGCATACCTCGTATCTTGCACTGCTTCCTGATAATACTTCTTGCTTTTTCAGCAGCTTCCGCTTCATTAGAACTTTTGAGGTATTGGATGATTAGTTCCTCATACAATTTTTTTGCCCGTACCTCTGTGAATTCCTTATATTTTTTATGCACCATCGGATTGTTGTGAATAGATGAACTACCATTTTTATCTGAAATCGGCTTGTCTGGAATACCCTTCATTTCGTTGTATTCTTTTTTACACTCGCTACATCGATCATCAAAAAAATCTGCGTGGATGGTACACCCTGTCATATTTGGAATAAGAATTATTTCCTAATCATATAACAATATTCCTGAATTAGTAGTTTGCGTTGTTGATTGCGGCAGCCCACACTTTTACTACTTGCCATCATAAATCGAAAGGCGTCAAAGTAAGCCGTCCACTTATAATAGCACAGGCGATCATTTCTATATTATTGCTCAATCGTAATTTATACCAGTGTCGAGCTATTATCGACCTAACCAAAAAGCAATACATATTCCGTGATATATCATACAAATCGATGCTGCCTTATACTTTTTGTCTTTAACTAGGGACAAAGATGCAAGGTAACGATTCACCATATCGATACAGTAAGTGTAGTAATTGGTTGCTCATATTCTCCGGTAATAGTAAATATGGCCGGAGTTATCCGACTATCAAATGCACTTGCAATAATACGAGAACGACTCTCCAGTTTGATAAAAGCTGACGGTCTCCATTCTGGTCTTGAAATACCCAATCATTTGAATTGGACTGTAACAATGTGGCATTATGCTACCGACGCTTCAATAGAATACAAAGGAAAGATGTTTCATACTAGCTGGGAAGTTGCAGAGAACGCCTTGATCGCTGTCTATAACAAGCAATAGAAAGATGGCAAATGCAGGATACGAGAAGAACGTCAAGAGTACCCAAACAAAAGTCTGGCCGAGGCATTTGAAGAAAAATTGAACATAGGCAAAGATAAATAATATGCTGGCCAGCTGTGACGTCTATGGATCAGGATCAATCGAGGAGGCATATATCAACTGCGATGAGGTAGACAAGACGACCCACGATCTGT
>WJXE01000103.1 GCA_009665115.1 Nitrosopumilales archaeon | reverse complement strand
GTATACTTATGCCACCATACGAGTCTCATTCCAGAAGTAGCAAAGTAATAACAAGGAAGAATATATGAAGGTGCGGGAGGTGGGATTTGAACCCACGAACCCCTAAGAGATGAGGTATCCCAGTCAGGCTATAACATCTGAGCGTCGTGTCGACACATCTGTCTGATCTCACGCCGTTGACCGGGCTTGGCAACCCCCGCATCAGATCTATGATGATATACTATTGTTAGACATTATCCTGGTTTTATAAGTATATTTTCAAGGCGGTTACTCTGATCATCAGTTCATGTTTTCATCATCATGTATTCATTGCTACAGTTAGAAGATGTTTTCAACAAAACCAAAACGGAGGACGACGCAAAGGTATAAGATAGATAGGCAAAATCTACAAACAATGTAGAAATAATCAAACTCTTTCTGGATCTCGAAATAAGGCATTCCAGATTCACATAAGACTCGTGCTTTTCTGGATTTACTAAGCCTATCCATTTCGTCAGCCCAGCCGCTTTCGGATGACTAAGGCTCGCTAATTTCAGCCAATTCTGAACCAGACCTTATTACTACTCCTCTTCTTTGTGATTCAACCGTACACATCAATTGGATTAATCTCAATAACTAAGGTCTTCCTTTGGAAGCAGGTAGTCTGAATAGAAAAATACCTCGTATTCTGGCGGCATTCCTCTCCCAATTTCTTCTATCAATCAGGAATTGAACTAACCTTTCATTTGATTATGTCACGTTATGTGCTAGATCACATTAACGGAAGAGTTATGGCTCCGATCGAGGCTGAGCTCACTAATGAGGCGTATTTGGCAAGTAACCCTTTTGCATAATGTGGTTTTATTGGTCTCCATTTTTTCTTTCTTCTATTTAACTCTGACTTTGATACCAACAGATCGATCTTCCCCTTTATTGTATCAATCATAATTTTATCACCATTCTTTACAAGCGCGATTGCTCCTCCGGCCATTGCTTCTGGTGCAATATGGCCAACCATAAATCCTCGAGTCGCCCCAGAGAACCTTCCATCTGTAACCAATGCGACTTTTTCTCCTAATCCTTGACCCACCAGAGCAGCTGTTACAGAGAGCATTTCTCGCATTCCAGGACCTCCTTTTGGACCTTCATATCTGATTACAACTACATCGCCTTCAACTACTTTCTCTTTTGATATGGACTCAAACGCATCTTCCTCAGCTTCAAAGACTCTGGCCTTACCTGCGAACTTTGTAGTGTTTATACTAGCAATCTTCATAACTGCACCATCAGGAGCTAGAGAACCACTGAGAATCTTAAGAGTGCCTTCTTTATGGATTGGGTTATCAACTGATCTAACAATTTTCTGATCTGGTGCTGATGACAGTATGTTAATACTAAAATTCGATGATTCAAGATTCTTTTTCATTGTACAGCCCGTCACCGTCATTGCATCTGCATGTATCAGTCCCTTTTTAAGAAGGCTATTGAGAATTACTGGAATCCCTCCTATCTTATCGAGATCTAGCATCACATATAGACCACCAGGCCTCAAATCTGCTATATGTGGTGTACGCTTTCGAATTCTTTCAAAATCTTTGAGAACTAATTTAACGCCTATCTCTTTTGCAATCGCCAGAAGATGAAGAACGGCATTTGTTGAACCACCTATAGCATTTACTATTGCTATACTATTTTCCAATGCTTCAAATGTCATGATATCTTTCGGACGTATGTTATTTTCAAGTAAATTCATGATTGCCTTTCCAGAACTATGACAGATCTCTTGGCGTCTATCGCTTTCTGCAGGAGGAGAGGCACTACCAGGTAGTGACATTCCAATTGCTTCACCTATTGAAGCCATGGTATTAGCAGTATACATTCCAGCACAGGATCCAGCAGATGGACATGCGACATTCTCAAGACTTATCAGCTCCTGTAAAGTTATCTTTCCTGTTTCAAACATTCCTACTCCTTCGAAAACGTCTTGAACCGTTACTTGCTTACCATCCCAACTTCCAGGCATTATAGTCCCACCGTAAACAAATATTGATGGTAAGTTAAGACGAGCCATTGCCATTAAAGTGCCTGGCAAACTCTTGTCGCACCCTCCAATCCCAACCACTCCATCATACTTATGTGCTCTAACCATCAATTCAATTGAATCGGCAATTACCTCTCTACTTATTAGAGATGCTTTCATCCCCTCATGACCCTGAGTTATAACGTCGGATACAGAGATGGTTGTGAATTCTCTTGGAGTACATTCCGCCTCCCTTACTCCATCCTTAGCATATTGTCCAAGCTTTCCCAAGTGTATATTGCATGGTGTGGCCTCATTAGAAGTGGTAGAGACACCAATCAATGGCCTTTTTAACTCCTCATCACTCAGCCCCATCGCCTTGTACATGGCTCTATGGGGCGCACGCGAGGGTCCTTCGATAGTATTTCTGCTTTGAAGCTCCACAGTATAAAGAGTTAAGATCTGTGTATTAAGATTAACTAAGGCACTGATGTTTCACAAAGGTATGAATTAAAATTCCAAGGGGTCTAGACGTAACAAGAGGGTAATGGATGGTAGGAAAAGGACGATAACCAGATGGGATGGAGTTTCAACACTTTCAGAATCAATTAGTCCTATAGGAAATTATCGGGCTGAGGAATTCCTGTACCTTTATTCTTTATGATTTCTATAACTAGAGCTGCAGTGCAATGAGATTGAATTTCCACTTAGCCGTTTTCCTATGAATGAGTCATAATTCTCTAAATGAATGATTTGCAGCCAGCTCAAGTAGTTCTTGCTTTATCTGGTCTACAATTTCTGTATAGCATATTTCAAGAGGTCTGACCATATTATCCAGTTCGTATTGACCCAAAATGGACCCCGCAAATGGTCAAAATATGGATCCCGATGGCTTCATTAATCGCTGGTATTTGAAAGCCTATTCCTAAAACTTAATCGTCTGCCTAGATTGCCATTATATAAAAAAAATCATTGCGTGAGCATCAAGGGAGAAAATAATACATACGGTTGGCACAGGTTTTGCAGGATTTGAAAGGATAAAGTAGTTTTGAGAATCTAAACTTATTATCAACTGTTCGTTCTAAGATTGGTATTTGACCAAGAATTATGTAATGTGCTCAGCGTAGCACAGAAATCAGTATAATAGCAACACTAGTCTTAATCTTCTATTGCTAGGGCGGCAAATACAAAATTTGTCGGTAGATGTTGAAACAAAGTTTCAGAATAAATTGGATAAAAAAATACATAGACAAAACGCAATTATGATTGAACATCCTGAGTTAGGGATACAACTTATTCATTTGATGTTCTTAACATATGGTCTCATGCTTATGACATGCGTGAAAGAAAAGTTCTCGGTGGAATAATATAAGCGCAGAACTGAGGTATTAAGATGTTGTTAAGCTAGTGATATACTATTGGGATACAAAAATAGGGATAAGAACAAGAAGGTTGCAGTAGTTACTGGTAGTTCGTCTGGTATAGGATTTGAAACCTCCTTGTTGTTAGCAAAAAATGGATTTGATACCTATGCTACGATGCGTAACCTTGACAAATCCGGCAAAATTTCAGATATTGCCAATAAGAGCAAACTACCACTACACATTATACAGCTTGATGTAACTGACGATAAATCTTGTTAAAGAAGCAATTCATAAGATCATAAATGAACAAGACAGAATAGATGTGTTGGTTAATAATGCAGGTTATGGATTAGTATGACCATTAGAAGAGCTTTCGATTGAAGAATTTAAAGAACAATTTGAAACTAATGTATTTGGTGTTATCAGAGTAGTCCAACATGTAATACCTATTATGAGAAAACAAGGACATAGCACAATAGTGAATGTCAGCTCTATTAACGGTAGAATAGGCTTTCCACTTACTTGTGCTTACGTTAGTTCAAAGTTTGCTTTGGAAGGATTATCGGAATCTATGGCTTTTGAAATAGAACAATTTGGGATAAAGAGTATACTTATAGAACCTGGCTTAATAAAAACTAATTTTGGCAATAATTTAAAAATAGGAAAAAGCGTATCTAGTAATCCTAATTCACCATATGCAGAAATAACACAAAAGAGGGTTTCAGGATTTAAGCCTAGATTTGAAAACGGTTCTTCTGCAATAGAAGTAGCAAAAGTCATTTTAAAAGCAGTTACATCAGAAAACCCACCAAAATTAAGGTATCTGGTAGGTGATGATGCTTTTAAGCTTATGGAAATAAGAGAAAATAGTTCTGACACAGAGTTTAGAAAATTAGTGATGAAAAGCGTCCTAAAATAATAATTGTAACAACAATACAGTTGAAGGTCCAAGAAGGACCATGTTAAAAGAAAATATATCCCATATAATCACGCGGAGATAATTAAGCCAACAAAGAGATACTTGAAAGCCAAAACGACCGTCTACACAAGACCAAGGAATAGATTCTATTATCCTTAGAATTAACTTATCTGTGTTTATTGCTATGAGATAAAGGGGATATTTAATAACATATTATTCTCAATAACATAATACACTGTAACCTTCATGATCATAGATTGCCATGTCCATCTCAACCAATACGGGTATGCTACTAAGATTCCTTTAGAAGAGAGATTGCAATCATTACTTGATACTATGGATAATTATGATGTTGATTACTCACTTATTCTTACATCCTATAAAGTTACTTCAGATAGGCCATCCACCTCCAAAATAATTGAAATCACCAAAAAACACGATAACCTTGGCGTAGTTGCTGGTTTTTCAATAGATAATCATAGTGACGAAGACCTTCAGAATTGTAGAAGATGGTTCAAAAAGGGTTTTGTTAAGGCGATAAAGCTCTACCCCGGCTACGAACACTACTATCCTTATGATAAGAGATACCAACGAGTGTATGATTTGTGTGTCGAATTTAATGCCCCAGTCATGATTCATACGGGAGATACTTTTCTAAAGGAAGGTAAACTCAGGTTTTCACATCCAATAAATATCGATGATGTTGCTGTTGATAACCCTGATCTAAAGATAGTTATGTGTCATCTAGGGAACCCATGGATTATAGACTGCCAAGAAGTATTATACAAGAACAAAAATGTTTACGCAGATATATCAGGATTGTTCTTTGGTGATTTTACACCGACCTCTGAAAAATATTTGGGAAAAAAGATAAAAGAGTTATTGAATTACGCAGGTGAACCACGGTACCTCTTATACGGAACAGATTGGCCAATTTCCGACATGGGCGTGTATTTCAATTTTTTCCAAAAGATCAAACTCAACTCCCAAGAAAGAGATCTTATAATGTTTAAGAATGCAAAGGTACTTTTCGCAATCTAATGTCAATATGGTGATCCAGATTGTCAAAATTCACATGGTCCGTATCTTTATGCCAATTGGAAAGAAAAGATATGTGGATTATCAAATTAGTAAGACAGCGAGGGCAATCGAACTCAATTCTTCTTTTCGATCAATCTCGTTTCATCATTTCCTGTCTGATTATATGCAGCAACGAACCTAGCATAAGCTTCACCAAATTTTGTCATTGATCATCATCTTGCTTTAACCTGATAACAAATTCATTTTCATAATATCGCATATATGCAAATTAATGGTCTAGTATTGTGGGATGCATTGCTATCTTTTGAAGTCATTAACTTCCTTGTCTTTAAGTTGTGATTCTCTTATTTCTTGTTGCCAGGTATGAACAAGAGTAACGTCTACTTTTTTGGTTTCAGAGTCTCCGATAGAAGAAAACCTGTTGTCTAAAATAAATGCATATGCATCACTTGATGATGGCTTAAAGATATCATTGATTCTTGTCCCATGATTACCATAACGTGTATTCAGATCCTGGTTAGTGGCATTACATTTCCAAGCTGGAACGTATCTTCTACTAATTATCAAAACCCCAATTTCGCTGTATATATTCTTTACCTCTATATCAAAAGACAGCCTATAATCAAACATAAGTATGAGATTTACACCAAAATACAGTATCTCATAACTATTAGAATCGCCAGGCGGTATATTAAACTCATTGATATTTCTGATAACGTGTGGAAGAACTTTCATGGTACTTGTATGTGGATATATAGCTGTGTCAGTATATAGGAATGTTTCAGCCGATATAACGGAGAAAATAACAACGTAGTAGAACTTCATTTGTAATGCCAGAATAATTGCTGACCGGATCTATTGATACCCTGTTCATCTATATTAGAATAGTTTTTCTGCAGCAGGATTTTTTAGACGAAATCGTTTAACCATAAATAGGTTTATTTTTATCCTCCTTTACTTTCTTGCACGACGCTATAACACAGCCATGAGAAAGTAATTTTATAAACATTAGCACCACGCATCTAGGGCTGTGGTATTGTTCGTACTACTTTGTTCATATTACCAATACTTTGGTGGCAGATGCAAGAAAAGAACAGTTTTTATTGTTTCAACATTATTTATTAATCTGGATGGAACTTCAAGAGCTCGGATGCTAAATATGCATTTTCAATACTTGAAAGTAGCTAATGTTCGTGTCCGGTACCTTGAATATTACTCAAAGTTTATATCAAAATTTATCAGGCGATTGAGGATAGATTCTCGTTCTTTGTGTATCGTTGGTAATTCCCTTGGAGGCCATATTGCAGCAGAGTTTGCTATAAATTATCCACTAGCAGTCTCTAAACTTGTACTTGTAAGCCCTGCAGGCGCTTTGCCTGTATCATTTAAGGGAACACCCGAATTACGTAATTATCTCAATATTGTGAAGGCAAAGACAGTGCAACAAGTAAGAAGAGATCTCTTAGGCATAGATAAAAATGTCAAATCTATTGAATATAATTACGCAAAAATGTTTTTTCAGAGGTTGAAATTGCCTAGAGCTAAAGAGGCATTTATGTCCGCTTTTAGTGGGAGTGCACATGCACCTAGGTTAACTGGCCGATTACACAAAATCAAGGCCAAAACACTATTAATTTGGGGAAAAGATGATCAAATGATTCCTGTAAACTTTCTTCATCCTTTCATAAAAATGAAAAACTGTAGAGTAATTCTCCTTGAAAATTGCGGTCATTCGGTGCATATGAATAGCTCAACGCTTTTCAATAAATTTGTTATTGACTTCCTTAAGGAGTAGATGCCTTAGTGGAACGATTGAAGAGGTGTTGAAATGGATAAATGTCCACATCTTCAAATGTGGACAGAAGACGTATAGGAAGGGGACGACCTGTAATCTTCAATGAGGAAAGATTCCCTAAACCATATCTTGAATTGCGTTAAGATATGGCCGTAGTCGACCTATCTTTTAGTCTACCAGAAAATGATGAGCATCTAAAGAAAGCTTTTGAGAATCATTATCAGGAATCTACAAGTCGAGATATTTTATCTAGTAATGGTCAGACCAAGACTTGTACAGTAATCAAGTCGTTTAGTGGATAGCAAGAATAGTACAACCGATGCCCACAATATGCAAGCACAATCCGAAATGGATTGTGAATATGTTAAGAAATACGGAGGAAGTCAAGCTACTTCATCTTGAGAGTGTGCGGTTTCTAGTCTTATACTACTAATAGAATATCTGAACGGAGAATGGTTACGTATAGATAGGCACTTTTTGCC
>WJXE01000102.1 GCA_009665115.1 Nitrosopumilales archaeon | reverse complement strand
AGAGAATGTTGGTAGAATGTATAAGGAATTATGATATAGGGGAAGACTATTCCTGCTAAAGAACCATTGAGGAAATGAAAGAAGAAGACTCCTTTGAAATGATTCTTCTTTCTTTTTGCATCCGACAAATGAAGCAAACGAGTTGTTATAATTTGATTTTCGTTCCGTTACGATTAATGGTCAGTGAATGAGAATAACATTAGCAATAGTATAAAAGCTGAGATTAACGGCCATCTTAATGACGGTATTTTACTTCGATTTCTGAGTCTTAGTTGCTCGCTCGTCATTTCTTAATTAAGTGATGTTGTATACGGATATGCTCTTCTAACTTCTGCATATTATCGGTATCTGCACTTCATATTATAGTCGCTGTCTAAGAAAGTTATTAGAAACACAGTAAGGTGTTGTTTTACATCAACTCTCAAATGCCTCAGATAATATTGCTGAGGCTCCTGTTTTTCTGATGCAAATAACACTCTTTTCACAGTAGGAAAGGACTCATTTTTCACAATACTCCTTGAGTTTTGTGAGCTTGCGCTGAGTTCGCTTCTTACTAATACGATACGCTTGTTGTAAATCCCAATAGATTATGTCCTCCTTAGTTTTGTTAAACTTCTCAACAACCAAGCCTTCAATCTCTCGACTTTATTGTTGTCCCGACCCCTTATACAGAATCTCCGTTCTCAATTGCTTTAGAAATGATTCTATAAAATCTGTACGCTGTTCTGCTATCTCTTTTGCTGTCTTAGTATGCATGGAATTTTTTAATATCAACAATTTCTTTTTAATATGGTCTAGTGTCCACCGAGTATCATCTAATTTTCTATCTGATTCACAAAATGGATCTTTTGGATTATAAAGAGACCTGTTTTCGCTTCCTCCAACACTAAAAGTTCTAGCTATTCCTATCGCACCTATTGCATCCAGCCTGTCCGCATCCTGCAAAATTTTACCCTCCAATGTAGAAGGAGTTAATTTCTTTGAATAGCTATGTATACGTATTACATCGACAACCTTTTCTATTTTTTCTGCTGGATACCACTTGTATTCAGATAATATTTTCTTTGCAATCTCAGCACTCTCATCGGCTGAATTTATTGTCTTTGTGCTTCCCTTTGGATAAACTACCAAATCGTGTAATAGGGCAGCAGCAAGAACAATATCCAAATCAGCACCTCCTTCTTTCTTGCTTATCATTTCGGCGTTTCTATATACTCTTAGTATATGTTGAAAATCATGAGCCGGAGATTGATTATGTAGCAGTAATTCGACTGTTCCCAATATTTGTTCCAAATTAACTGTCATATCCATTCTTGCAGAGAGGATCAATTCTATTTTAAGTGTATAAGACTTACTTCCCATCATAATACGAATATTTCATAATGCGGAACGGAAAGTAACGTATTCAGTCGATAGTTATTGCCACTTTACTTATTTAGGACTTTATATAGTGTCACTAAAAGCACTAGATCAGCATATTGTAGCCATCAAGACCTGAGGCGTTCTTTAATGAGTTGCTATATCAGTTTGCTTCGTTGCCGATACTGCATTCTGGCAAATCTGGACTGCTATTTTTGCTGACTTTGCACAAATTAAGATTAGAAAGGAGGCATATACCTTCAGCAATCGTTGCAAAATTCTTGTTGAGGTTAGTATATCGCTGGCTCTTGGTTGGTCATGCAAATTTTACATATACAAACGATGTATCTTTCAATATAGGCAAGTGACTACCACACTCAAAAAGAGGTTAGAGAATGTTGCTGGAAGTTATGTGAAGTTCTTGTCCCGATCAAACATGAATATTAAATAGGAGAAGGAAAGATTGTAGCTGTTTGCACATTACCTAGTATGGATCTATTTCAAACTACTGCTAGAACAGCAGATGTGATGAATAGAATTTTGATTGTTGGAAGAGTACTCTCGGAGAACAAGGGGATCCATTATCCGATTATTATTTCTGTTTTAATCCAGGTAAAAAGTTTTCCCAGTCTTCCTCATCGCTAACTTCATCAGTAAGTAAATCTTCGAATATTTCATGAGTAACCAAGTCTTTCATATGATATTTTTTTGCCAATCTATTGTATTTCTCGATTGCACACCTTTCACCTTCTAATACCAATTCTATTACATGTACAAGATCTGCTCGATCTTCTGGCGGAGGTGAAAAACCACATGTTGAAGTCTCTATAAGTTTGGTAGTAGGTGTACCTCCAAGCTGAATTATCCTATTTGCAAGAATCTTTGCATGATTCATTTCATCCAATGATTGCTGTTCAAGTTCTTTTTTCAGAGTCTCAGCATCTATGCCTTCGATGATTTGAGCATACAGAAAGTATTGAAAGTGTGCCAACCATTCGTCAGCATAGGCAGAATTAAGATCACTGATAACTTCCTTTACCTCGATCTCTACTATTTCCTTACCTTTTTGTCCCATATCAAAGGAATAATGAAATCTATCGTTTAAATAGTTACTGCGTCAGAATCCTATCTGATATCAAGGAATTTCGGTAAGATTACATCTCTGGCGATGGCTGCTACATTAATAGCAGCAACAACATCTAAGACTTTTAAAAAAAATTACAAGGCTGCTGGATTCATTTATAACGATACCAGTGGTTAGACTGGCCTAAGAGGAAGGTGTTTTTTGCCTCTTAATCAGATAAAAAATAATTAGGCGTTCCGAATTAGTCCTCTTATTTTCTGTTTCATTTCTGGAGTTATGTCTTCTGCTTTCATACCATGAACTTTCATAGCGTGCTCTCCCCCATTTCTCATAACTTCTTCTTCATTCTCGCCTTTGACAACATGATCGCAGTCAAACCCTGCCTCTCGACAACTTAATGTTTTCATAACTTGTTAAATAATAGACTATCTTATAAGTAATTTGTTACAATAACGAACATCGATTATAGACAAATTTTGATTTCTTGGACTAGTGGTTTCAGTGAGACCCTTTTCTACAGCCTGCATCTCAAAAAACTTGATCTGTTGTTGTTATGTTAGATGATTGCTGCTGATGTGTGGTGTCTGTTTGTTGAAATCGTTGAATGTATTATCATCTATGTAATTCGAAAAGTGAACTATTTAATCTATATACTTGCAGATAGTAACATCTATTTGGAATGATCTATCTTAACATGACCTAGAAGATCAATGGAAGGCGGAAATAATACAACAAAGTTCTTTTCTGATGCCTCATCATTTGTTGCAAAAGTGATATTTTTTACGAAAGGTAAAGGATTACACAAAGACTATCTTACAAGCTTTGAACTTGCCCTGCGTGATGCTGCAATAAGTGATCTAAATCTTGTCTCTGTATCTAGTATAATGCCACCAGAATGCAAAATCGTAACTAGGGAGGAAGGAAGAAAACACCTACTGCCAGGACAGATTGCTTTTACGGTTATGGCTAAGTCTGCTACCAATGAACCAAATAGGTTAATTGCTGCATCCATTGGTTTAGCAAGACCGGTTGATCATTCTCAGTATGGATATCTATCAGAGCACCATTCAACTGGTGAAACAGCTCAGAAGGCTGGCGATTATGCTGAGGACATGGCAATGGAGATGCTTGCTACAATAATCGTTTTACCTGACGATCCTACCCTTACGTGGGATCAAAGAGAAGAGCAATGGAAGCTTTCAGGAAAAATTTACAAGACACATAATTTTACACAATCTGCAGAAGGAAATAAAGATGGTTTATGGACAACTGTGATAAGTGCCGCAGTAATGATATTATAAACATACTCTGATAGTGCCATATCAAACAATTTGTTGGTTGTATTTGGTTTATCCATTATTATGAGGGGTGTTATGTTCTGCTAGTCAGAATTATCATTTCTCTAAATTTCAAGTATACCTTTACCATTTAGGTCATCATCTCTCTTAAAGGTTATACATACATCCTGTGAACTGCGTAATGAAAATGAAATGAAATGTAAGATGCCTACAACCTAAATGTAAATGTTGGTGCAAACCTACGAATCGGAGGTTCCGAAGATACTCTGAGTTCACGCGTAGCGTAGATTTGCTATATCTATAAGTAGAATTGATGTGTCTGCCGCTAATGTTTGTCTAAAGTAAATATAGATAACGTCGACTACTGCAACAAATAGACCAAGATCATATTCAAAATCACGTTAAAGAGCAGAGTAAACCGAAATAATTCCAGAATATACGCGCCTGCTTGTCGAGCCATTATTATCATCAGGCTTACTCAAGAAAAGAGAATATGAAATTTTATCTCACGCTATAAAGCAGGTTACAATGATTATTAATCTAAATAATTTGTTTTATTTGATTTTGGATGAAGATAAAGCAGGCTTGAACCGTCGAGAACAGCTTGTCTTGGCTCTATCGATAATTCACATAAAAAATCAAAGGCTACTGCATGGCTCTACAAGATATCAATCAATAATGCAGCCACACTCTCAGAGATACTTGAAAGGCCAAAATCAAAGTCAGATTCTCCAGGTGCAACCAGAAAGAAATTCTTTTGACATTGATACCATCTAAAATATTTTTCCGATTAAATTGATAGAAAATGCTCTCAAAATGCAAGAAGTGTTTGGCATAAATGTGCTACTCAACGAGCATTGGTCCTAAGGCTTAATTACAAGTGGCAAGGAGCAAGAAAAATATGATAACAAGACAATTTGTTTGAATAATCTATTTTCTTCTTTTGTTAGTTAATTTATCTGCATTTGGTCGATTGTAAATTCTGTGGCTGAACGCAGACAAAGAAAGAGAAGAATAGCAATAATCTAGAAGTTGAGCAGGAAATTGGATGTCCTCGCTTCATGACATAACGACAATATACTCTGTTTTTGATAGAATTAGCTATCTTTGTGAAGAATGTAATTTTCCTCTTTATTTGAATTAGTGAAGTTATTGCAATACCCGGAAATAACTTAACTTCAGATTGGTAGCAACTATTATAGTAATAATGATTTGTTAGCAATTCCTCGAAATAATTTCGCTTAATGGGTAGAACAATTCCTTCATTTCGAAAAGCTAGTGATTTTCTTATTTTCTATGCTCTAAATTCATACGCATTCCATATTTTGGACGTAATGTAATAAGTGGTTTTAATCCAACTTTATGGTCTGGGTCATGATGCATCTTCCACTGCTGGCATAATGTAGCTATTAGAAGAATTCCTTCCATCCATGCAAACGGCTCACCTATGCAGCCTCTGATACCCCCTCCAAATGGGAAATAGCTAAATCTAGGGAGTTGCAACTTTGCTTCTTTGGTCCAACGGTCTGGATAAAAGAGATCTGGGTCAGAAAAGTAGCGGGAATCATGATGCATTACGTATTGACTCATTAAAATGATAGAGCCAGCAGGTATAACATATTTGTCAACCTTGTAATCAGTTATAGCTTGGCGGCCTATAGTCCAGGCTGGTGGATAAAGCCTCATTGCTTCTCTAAACACCTTTTCAGTATATTCCAACTTTGGTATATCTTCAACAGTTGGAATTCTTTTGGCATCTTTATCACCAAGTACAGAACATAATTCTTCATAGACACGAGCCTCTTCAGTTGGATGCTGTGATAATAAATAAAATGTCCAAGTGAGTGCATTGCCGTTGTTTCATGGCCTGCAACAAAAATTGTCATTACTTCATCTTTTAATTGTGAATCATTCATTCTTCCAATTCCAGCTTCTGCATCTTGAGCTTGCAGTAGAGTATATAGTAGGTCTGCATTAGACGTACCCTTACTTTCCTTGTCCCGGTGTTCTTTAATCATACTATATACTATTAAATCTAGTTTCTTTTTTGCGCGTTGATAGCCTTTATTGACTGGTAGAATAGGTATCTTTGCTATTAGCTGACCAAAAGGCATTAGGACACGATTAGAGTATTCCATACAAGTTAGAAGTGCATTACCAACTTCGTCTTGTGATTTAATATCGGAACCTAGGACAGATTTACTAATGATTGCCAATGTTACATGCATCATCTCTTTATGTATATCCAAAGTAATTCCATCCTCCCATTGTTGACACATACGTGCTGCACTAGTAATCATAATCTCGCCGTAAGTCTTTATTCGATTGGGATGGAATGTAGGTTGAATTATTCGTCTTTGGCGATCATGAAATTCTCCCTCACTAGTAACAAGCCCCTCTCCTAAGAGGCGCTTTGTCGTTTGCCGCGTTTTATTTTTCGTAAAATTTTTGTGGTTTTTAACCAATACATCTTCTATGTAACGCGGATTATTGAGTAGGTAAATATGCTGCTGCCTTCCAAATTTAAAATGAGATATATCCCCATATGTACGTGTGATTTCCATTAAGGTCTTGATTGGGTCATGCAAGAATCGCCGCAGTAATTTGTTAGGTAAAATTGAGTGGGGTCCCGGAGGATAATCGATAGAAGAAGAGACGGATGATGTCATTACGTCTTGCATTCTTTTACTTCGACTATGATATAAAGATGCATTATCCGAGGATAGTTGCCGCCCAAACCGAAATGCGCTTGTACCTCACAAACAGATTCATTTGTGCCGCAAGAAACGTCTCACTTATGGTCGACTTTTTCAAAACATCTTATGAGAAGTCCCGATCGCTTGTATTGTATGCATCCATGTCTTCTTTAGTTTCCCAAACTGTTGTATTTACTGTCTTGTGGATTCTCACACTTTTCATCAATGCAAAATCCTTGAGGCGTTTTGCCTTTCTCACATTTGCATCTTAAGCCCTTATCGCCGTCTTAAAGCGACCATTAGTTATCC
>WJXE01000101.1 GCA_009665115.1 Nitrosopumilales archaeon | reverse complement strand
CGAGCTCATCGACCTATAATGGTATCAGATATTTTTTATCCGCATGGAGAAACAACGGTATCAACAGGCAAAGCGTTTGCGACCGATGGTACCAATGCACGCAGAGCGGCAATATTCCGATTGGAACCGATTCGATAGTTAAGGCCAACAAGTAGTCGTGCCAACTTCTTATCTCTTTTCATTGGATATGACGCAGAGTCTACAAATAATACCAGAGTTCTTAGTATATGGAGGCTATCGGATTTGCCACCTATACAGGTGATTTCTGACTATACAAGTTCCTCTATAGACTTCAAACTAAAAAAGGCACATATCTAATCATTTTACCGCGAGGCTTTTTGCGGTAAGAGAGATCTGATCTTAACTTATGCCAATAATTATGGCTCTGATAGTCTCAACCCATGCCTTCTTATTGTAATCTTCGCTCACACCTAAAAGCTTGTTAACTGTTAATCCATCGTAAAGAGATACTAGACCAACAGCGATAGCATTCGCGTCTATATTTTTCCTAAAAAACCCTCTTTCGATTTGGAGGTTTACCCATCCTACTGCGGTCTCGAATATGTTCATTCTTTGTTTATACAAGGCCTTTCGTAACTCTGCATTACGCGACGATTCCGCAATCGTCTCAAAGAAAACGCCTTCATTTGCAGTCTTTTTGTTGCGAAAGACATCATAAAAGCGTTCTATTTCTGACACAAGGTCTTCCTTCTTGGCAAACATTGTCGATATTTGTTGTTTCGCTTCTGCGAGGTTATTTTCGCATATGGCATAGAATAAGTCTTCCTTGCTCTTAAAATGAAGATAGATTGTACCCTTGCTTAGGTCTGCCGTCTTAGCAACATCATCCATCCTTGTACGATCATATCCATATTTTGAAAAAGCATCTATCGCTGCTTTAATTATTTTTTCCCTGATTTCTATCTTGTACTGTTGAGTGACTTTTGGGGACATCTTTTACTCATCAATTTTTCTAACATAGATACTGCCAAGTTACTAATAAAGATAACTGACTGGTCAGTTACATATATTAAGAACTCTTCTCTAATAAACACAGGGAGATTAAAACGAAGCTAGAGGACACGGGAATAGAAGATCAACCAAATCTCGATATCCTACCTAGAATTTCTGCAAATAGAGTATCAAAAGTCACCTGCCAACAACAACAACAAATCCCCATTGAATTCAACAAGGTCCTCGTAATTGGCTTAGGTCAGCTAGGACTACCTGTGGCAAAATATGTAAGAGAAATAGGACATGATGCTTACGGATATGACACAAGTCCAACTGCTATGAATATTGCGGAGAAATATTCAATCAAGAAAGCCATTAATTTTAGTGAATTTGATGTTTATATTCTATGTGTTTCGACCCATAAACCAGGAGATCTATTTTCCCCACAGATAGATGGTCTATTGTCTGTAGTTGAGAAGCTTTCAACTGAAGCAAAAAACGGGGCACTTCTATCAATAGAGAGTACTATTCCGAAGGGGACATCAAAGAAAGCATTTGAAATGCTACACCACAGACTTCACGTCGTTCACGCCCCACACAGATGGTATGCTGCGGAAGAGAAACAGCATGGGATAAATCAGCCGCGAGTTATTGGTGGAGTTTGTGATTGTTGTATTAAGGCAGGTATGCAATTTTATGGGGGCGCAACTTATCGATCTTCATCGGATAATAATAATGACAAAATGAGTCTGGGAATCCCTATGCATCCAGTAACAGAAATTGAAATTGCGGAAATAACCAAGGTCATTGAAAATGCACACAGATATTTGCAGATAGCCTTCGCTGAGGAACTCTACCTATATTGTCAAGCAAATAACATAAACTTTCCAGAATTACGAGATGCTCTGAATACTAAATGGAATGTCAATATTTTAGAACCAAGAGAAGGAATAGGAGGTCACTGCCTGCCAAAGGATACAAAGATGTTCTTGCAATCATCGAAGTCTGTCAGAAGCAAAATATTATTAGCAGCTACCGAAGTGGATAAAGATTATAGAGGCTACAGACAGACAAGGGCACAAACAGATACTGGGCATTTAATTTGATTAACAGAAGGACATTTCAACAGAATAAACAGGTTTTCCGAGTTGTTTCTTCAGCTTATTGTAAGGAATCAATACGATAAAGTTGGCTACGATATTCGACGCAGTGAATTTGCATTGACAATATCTGTTCCAATCTGTGTCCAGAACACCCACTCGTGGTACAACCTAACATTAACTGACACTGAAGGCGTACAACCAAAAATATCAGAAAGGCTGGGTACAAATTATTCTAGATAGGGTGTCAAACAAATCAAATATAAGATATGTATCACCGGTGATAGCAGAAGAAGATAGAAGAGGAGGCCAGATAAAAGAATGGCGCTAGATACGAATAATGACAGTAATAACAACAACAATAATTATCAGCCATCCAATGATGGCAATCATTATTTTGATGTCTCTTCTGATGCAACATTAGCGGTCGAAAATCTTTCTAAGGTTTTTGAATCCGCTGCAGGCAGAGTAGTTGCTCTTAGGAGGATCAATATAACGGTAAACAAAGGTGAGTTTGTATCAATAGTTGGACCTTCGGGGAGTGGCAAATCTACTTTATTAAACATTTTGGGGGCTCTAGATAGACCAAGTTTTGGTAAACTTTTCATCGGTGGGATAGATATTTTTTCGTTAAGTGACAAAGAGATTGCACGCATGAGGAATAATTTAATTGGTTTTATTTTTCAATCTTATAATTTGATTAATAGAACTACTGTTCAGAGAAATGTGGAGATTCCTAGCATAATTGCTAGGATGAGCAGCAAAGAAAGGGCCAATCGCTCCGCGAGGCTCTTAGGAATTTTGGGCATTGCCACAAAAGCTAAATTTAAACCCGCGAGCTTAAGTGGAGGCCAACAGCAAAGAGTGGCTATTGCAAGATCACTTATGAATAATCCAACAATAATTCTTGCTGATGAGCCTACGGGCAACCTAGATACAAAAACAGGAAGCGAGGTTTTTGACCTGCTCAGATTACTCTCAAGCAAATACAGAAGAACAATAATAATGGTTACTCACAACGCTGACCTTGCCAAAAAAACGGACAGATCTATATATATTAGAGATGGGCAAATCGAAAAAGAGATTCTTTATTAAATGGTCATAATCGTGGCAAAAAGCCTAAACCACGGGGAACAGAGTCGGTCTGCGATTAGAACAGAAATAGGTACTCGAATAAAAACTACGGCGATCACGACGACAAAAATTCTATCTTTCATATTTGCGGGAATCCTCTTTTTTTCTTCTATTGAAAATGCAAATATGACAACCCACGCTCAATTATCTAGCTATATTACCAACAATTCTACTTTCCCAAATAATGGATCAGATACCGACAAAGCTCCAGGATTTTTGGATGCATACTGGACGAATTATCTAAGCTCTGCTTCATCAACATCTAATAACAACAATTCAGTAAAGAAGGAGGTAGGTCCTGGAGATGGTGCCTCCACTTTAGCGGTAGTATTAGTAAATAGAGGACGGTCAGATATCACTGGAGTTACGGGCTATCTCACTCTTCCCTCTATTGGGTTTAAACCAATTCCTGGTAAAAATAATGGGACGTCTCAGTCGGTGGCAAGTGCTTATTCTATTGTTAAAGCAGGAGGTACATTTGTTCTTTATTTCGATATGAATGTTTTGAAGCAGGCTAAAGTTGGTGGATACTCCACTTCTCTTAGTTTGAAGTATACCAAAATAAATCAAATTGGTCAACTGATTACAACAAATACTTTACCTTTTAGGCTTACCGGGAAGGTTATTTTGGATGCGGTATCTGAAAACTCAGAGCTAACTCCAAGTACTCAGAATCAATTAAAGATATTAATTCAAAACATAGGGAGTGCAAATGCAGCGGGTGCAGTTGTCACAATTACAGGTATAACTAGTGGGAATAGCGTTACTTCTAGTAATACTCAGAGTACTAGTAGTAGCACTAGTAATACTAACTCTGGTAATACAAACACAAGCACAACAAATTCACCATCGTCATCCTCTTCCCCTTCTCCATCGTCCTCGTCTAATCCAGCAGTCAACATTGGAGCCACAGCTTTTCATATTGGTACTATACCCGTAAACGGATCAGCAGAAATAAATCCTATAGTATATCCTACCGCTTCTTCTGGCGAAACTGTACAGAATTTAAATCTTCAAATATCCTACGGCGACGCATACGGTAACCAGCAGACATCAAATGTGCCAGTTGGATTAGTAATATTACCAAACCCACCCCAATCTGTCGTGAATGCTACTGCTAATAACGGGAATGCACTCATCGTGCCAGCCGGTAAAATTCAGGATATTGATTTTACAGTTGCTAATAGTGATAATAAGAAACCAATAACAAATGTGGTTATTTCTCTTGTTTCCCAATCGAATTCAATGAAGATTCTTGGAGATTCCAGATGGACATCCCAATCTATCTTACCTCAATCCAAGCTGAATTTGTCTACAAAAGTCTTTGCATCTTCTGATTTGATTGGAAAACCTGCCTTATTTACATTAACTGTTGACTATGTATCAGCTGGACAATCAAAGACAGATTCTCTTAATATAGGAACGTATGTTAGCGGTGACATCAAAATACGAGTATATGACGTTGCTGTTAACTTCATAGGCGGCACTCCGAACATTATAGGAAACCTCTTAAATGAAGGGAACACGGTTGGATTGTTCACTACGGTTGAATTGGTAAAGTCTAATTCTGGTAAAAGGTTTATTCCGATAACCCCTCCTGCTCAGTATCTTGGTGACCTTTCCGTCGATTCTCCTCTGCCTTTTAGCATGCCACTAAATATAGACAATAGGACCTTAAGCACAATTCAGCCAGGAATCTATCCTATCACACTTAAAATTACGTATAGTGATGATTTGAAAATCTCACATGTACTCCTAGTAAATAGTTCAGTCGACTTTGAGCCAAAGCATGCTCAATCAAGTAACGGTGCAGGAGGTAGTGGCGGTGGATTATCTGGCTTTGGGATCTTCGTCATTGCCGCTATTGCCGCTGTCATAGTATTTCTTTTTGTAAGGAGAAGGAGATCTAAATCAAAGCGTACCAAATTGCAGAGTAGCAAAGATGTAGATCCATTTTTAGATGATGTATCTCCTACTCCTGCAGAAAAGGATCTAAGTCGGGATTTGAAGAAGAGATAAAAATAGAGAATGAAGAGAAGGCGACAGAAATATGCTGAATATTAAAGAAATTTTCATATTATCTTTTGAATCTCTATCGGATAGAAAAGTTAGATCTATTCTGACTATTTTGATGGTAATGGTGGGGAGTGCTCTTTTGATTGCTGTAGGTGGTATTGGTGCATCTTTTACTGATGCATTTAGTAAACAGTTCAGGAATTTAGCACCAAACATACTATTCATATCTAGCTCGCAACAAGCACAAGAAGGTCCCGGCGGAGGCGTAGGGGGGGCAGGAACTCCACCGCCTGCACCAAAAATTACTTTAAATGCCGCAATAGTAAATAGAATACATTCACTTCCTTTCGTGAGTGATGTGATATCTACTTATAGAGGTTCGGTAACAGTACAATCTCAAAGCGAATCCAAAACTGATTCAATCTTGTCTATGGATCCTCAAAAACTTTTAGTCATCGCGCCAACTTTAGAATATACAGATGGTTCTACATTACAGCCAAATAATCCATCTTCAATGATTGTGGCTCAAAATGTCGCTAATCCACCAGGGGATGCGAATCCATTTTTGGTATTAGGTCAAAGTGCCAAGGTGACTTATTCTTTTGTAGATTCTACTACAGGCCAACAAAAGGAGGAATCAAAAAATTTTATAGTCACAGGCATTATAAAAGAAACTGGTAATCCAACAATAGACAGCGCCATTGTAATCAACCCACAAGCCGGAAATTCACTTCTACAAAAGTCTGGCAAATTTGACTCTCTCTTCGCGATTGCTCAGACAACTAACTTTGTAGATGTTGTGGAGCAGGAGATAAGAAGCCTGTATGGTAATAATATAGGAATCACTACCGTGAAGGCTATTTTGAAAACCATAGAACAATTCACCGGTCAAATCAAAGCATTTCTTAATAGCATTGCTATTATTTCGTTGGTCGTAGGTGCAGTTGGGATTATCACAACGCTTTATACTGCTGTTATTGAGAGAACGCGCGAGATTGGAACTTTGAAGGCGATTGGTGCACAGAACAGTGATATCTTGGCACTTTTCCTGGTTGAGGCATTATTGATTGGTATTTTTGGGGCAACAATAGGATTACTAGCTGGAATTGGATTCGGGTACGGTTTAAGTGCTACCGTAGTTCCCGGTAATGGATCTTCTAGTCCTCCTATCTATACCGCAAATGACATGGCTAGGGTATGGATGATTTCTGTAGGTCTTAGTATAGTTGCAGGTGTTGTTCCAGCGCTACAGGCATCACGATTATTGCCTGTGCAAGCTCTAAGATCACAATAACGATAGAATAGATAATCCAAATAAACCTAGGTTGTGAATGAGCAAACTCGGAGGAGGGTCTGCATAACTAGAATGGGTTTTTATAAAATTAACATCAAGACTTTCAGTTGTTGAGATTGAATACCCTTCAAATCGCTCCAAACCCCAACTACCACGATTTGCATTAATGCGAAATAACAACGAACCCGGTCACCAATAATCGTTTCATTGCTAAATATATCTATCGTGGTAAAACATTTGGACAAAGATGAAACACAGGTTATACAGAGGATCAGGTAATAC
>WJXE01000011.1 GCA_009665115.1 Nitrosopumilales archaeon | reverse complement strand
AGGCTGGAGATTTATGCTTTATTTTACCGTGCATTCATTTTCTAAACTAGAAGAGAACAAGCAGAGATTAGTCAATCATTGGAATAGAGAGCACGTTCGTTCGACTAGGGGTCAAGATCGTCTATGGTAGTAGTAGTCGTATAGGTTATCACGACATGTGTTTACAATAGTAAATGAGATTAAGATTATTCAGATGATATCCTCAGAATGGAGATAGAGTCAGTGGCTGTTGTTATCATTGGATTGTGAGGATTTTTGGTGTACGTTGTTAAAGCATATTGCTATTTCTCTAACCCGTAGGTACAGCATTTACTGATATATGATTGGAATAAAGCTGACTTGGTTGGTATCTGCTATAGTTTTTCGGACTGTCTGTTAATGCAGTATTCAAAGGAGTGATACGCCAATAGGTCCCATCTCCAATTTAGAATTCTTTACCGATTACTTTTATTCCGTCACCAGCCATGCGTTTAGACCCGGCTGTTCTAACTACGATAAACTGAATGTAAATATGGCACGCAAACTTAGACTTCGAAATTGTACGTTTAGGCACATCGATCCAAAAAACAAAGATTAATTTAACACGGGGAAAGAAATTTGCCCATGGTTCAAGTTATCTATCAAGAACTAAACAGGTCTGATTCCAATTACTACTATGTTGGCATCCCAAAGGATTGGAGCGGTGCTGCTGACAATGAGGTTACCGTGATCGTAGATGAGGTATGTGTTGTTATCCCGAAAGCGATTGCGGGTGCCACCGGAGAATTGGTTGTTTTGAGGTTACTAGAGGCAATGATTGCAGGAGATGTCATAGATGCTGGAGATGTCCAAAAAGCAATCGAACATATTCTGTAGCTAATCCTTTCGGGGGTCAAGTGTGGACGCGTTTTATGACCAAGGATCTTCGTTTTTTTTGAAAATAACGGTACCGCGTAAAAATAGGCATGTCCCGCGACATCCTCTATTATAGCAAAGAAAATTGCTAAGCATTAAAACGTCATGCTACCATAGTCCATCTGTTTAGATTAATGACGCTCAATTTGTTAAAGGATTTTTGGAGAGTCTTGGAATGTTATCATGGGTTCTGGCTATGCAATCCCTCCTGTAATCATAATGTCTGACCTACGATACGTGTTCGTCAGCCGGAATCGAGTCGAAACCTTATGCAGTAAATCGCGCGCTTATGCGCTTGATACTTGTTATCGCATCATGTTTTTATATTTCACAATGAAATAGGTTGTTATGCCAAAGGCGTTTGTATTGATGAATGCTGAACTCGGAAGTGAAGATTCCATCGTGAACGAGCTAAAGAAACTTGAAGGAGTTAAGGAAGTTTATCAAGTCTATGGAGTGTATGATATAGTAGCCCAAGTTGAAGCAAACACAATGGAAAGAGTCAAGGAAACAATAACCTGGAAACTCCGTAAACTTAATGGCGTCAAATCGACCCTGACGATGATTGTGATGGACTAAATTGCAAAAGATTAAGCGATTTTTGGTTCAGCATAATTTTGCCCCAGATTTTGAATTTCTAAATAACGTAACGTTAATTTAGAATGTATTGGCATGACAGTTAAATAATGTTTAAGATCGACTTATTCGGAAGAAAAGAAGGAACGATAAAGGTCTTTAGGTGCAAGTACTGTAATTTGCAATTCGAGGATAAAGAAAGGTTGAGTAGACATTCAAGAAAAGCTCACAGCGAGAAGGGTGGTGACATGCCAAATAGGAATCCATTTGGATTTTAGAATATTATAAGACTTTCACTTAAAGATTCGCCCGCACAAAAAACAACAATATGTTCCCTATCCATGATGATGCTGAGCGTATTCACGGTAGACCCTATGTAAACTATAGTCTCATCGCGATTAACGCTGCTGTATTTACGTGGGAGGTTTTAGTAACCGGCTTTTTCGCAAATGGACGGACGACTTCCGAAATTTTCCTTGAGTATGGCGCGATCCCAAAATTCGTCCTTGCAGGAGACATCCCAATAGTGCTGACATCAATGTTCATCCACGGGGGAATAGTTCACATCGCTGGAAACATGATTTTTTTGTATGTGTTTGGAGACAACGTCGAAGACAGATTTGGCCATGTCAAATATCTGGCAATATATATCTTATGGGGGTTATTTGCAGCTCTGGTTCACAGCATTTACGCGGTTGCCGTAGGAGGAGGAGAGGTCCCAGCCATAGGCGCGTCTGGTGCAATTTCCGGAGTCTTAGGTGCATATTTGATAATGTTTCCTAGAGCGAAAATATATACAATAATAATTGTGTTCTTCATTACAACTATCCGAATACCTGCGCTGGCTTTCATTCCTTTTTGGTTTATTTTACAAATACTATTTACGTTGATTGGACAGTCAGGTGGAGGTGGAGTGGCGTATTTGGCACATATTGGTGGATTCATAGCTGGAGTTGGGACAGGCTATACATGGAAGTATTTAGCATGGAAGAAGATGTCGTTATCTATTCCCTCCGTGGGCAAAACTCGAAAGATGAGACCAAAAATAGAAGACATCTCTCCTTCACTCGAGCCTGAAGTCATTGAGGGCGCCGACTTCTATGAAATCATAGCAGAAATGCATGGTATCTCTGCCGCTACCGATATCCATGCCGACTATGAGCCGGATTATAAACGGGTTCGCATAGTTGCCTCCGGATCAAGGAAATATGAATTGTTCGCTAAACTACCTGGTTTAGAGGGTTTAAAACACGCTAATCCGACAGTTGAATACGTCCACTATCTCAATGGAATCGCGAGAATTCGTCTCACAAAATAATTTTGAAATTCGATATTTGACATTGGCATACGTTCAATCAATAAGAAAAGCGTTTATGGTTCGTTTCGACTCATAATGCACCGAGATGCTTGGGTTGCCTAAGACAATGCCGATCCGAATCGAGATCCTCTTGCCTCGCGACACATAAAGCTATGGATCAAATTCTCAAAGAGGCATCTAGATGTAAAAAGCGTGTCTCTAGCTATAGCTGAAGAATAGATTAGAAAAACATAGAATGGACAATCGATGAAGACGAGAGACTGAGCATGACTGAGATCAGTTGAGATTTAGACGCAGAAAATACTGGCCCCGTACCGGCTCAGCCAAGGGAAATACCTCCCCCGTTATAACCCGAGTAAAATATTATAAGCATACTTTATTCTAATTACCTTGTATTGGAAGATCCTCTGCGCTATAGAATTAATCAGATCACCGATAGTGGGATCAATGTATCTCTTACGCTTAGTGAAGATCTGGAGCTTGAAACGGTCTCCCAACAGCAGTTGATGTTAGAGTCTATCGATAGAGTGATTACTGATAAAGAGGTGAAAGACCAGGTAAGGCCGATCTTAGAAGCAATTTTAAGCTCCCAGCCACAGACGCTAGTGAAAACCTATGCAGAGACGATCGTACAAATCACAATGCCAAGGAGGCGATACGAGAAGATCGGAAGCCCGAGGGTGGGTGAACAACTCTTAATAGACATAAGGAAGCCCTAGAATATTACGAGGTCTATATCTCGCTTGGGTTTCTTTTTCATTAACCAGATTTGATTTGTTCCTGGAAGCCGCTCAGAGAATAGATAGGCACAGAACACGTAAAGTTTCTACATATAACAGCATAGTCAGTTTGGCTAGTTCTTGCTGAATTCGTTCCGCTAAAGAAAGGATATTCTTGTAGCCGACTTAATTGAGATTGATTTTCAATGATAGCAGTTATCGCGTTTGGCATGAACTGTTTGTTTATCCACCTCGCCATCTTTTGCCCTTCACCAATATTGTCTGTTGTTCTTACGGTGATTTCGATAGGCTTCTTTACATACAAATAGATAGCCGTCAATAACTGACCAAATCCAAAGGGGTTCTCCGCCGATGATGTCGCACCTGCCTTCATAATCTGCTCCGCTTTTTCCAGGTAATCATTCTTTTGAGTCAGATGGTATAACCTCAGCAGGTCAGATGCGGCTACTGAATTACCGCTTGGAACGGCGAGATCATACAAGCTCTTAGTCCTGACAATTAATTGCTCATGGTCATCCGAGGTAAAATAAAGAGTACAGTCGACAGGGTCCCAAAAGTGTTGGAGCATAAAGTCCGTATATTTTATTGCCTTTTCGAGATAAATGGGATTTGAGTCAAGTTCGAAAACATCTAGCAGTGCATTGACATAGAATGCATAATCATCAAGATATGCATTAAGTTTTGAAATTCCATCCTTAAATGTCCTATATAATCTGCCATTATCTCTCGTAACCCTAGATTCTATGAATTCAATCGTGCTCTTGGCGATCTCAAGATAATGCTTGTTATTAGTAACTCGGAATCCTTTTGCAAAACCAGATATCATCAATCCATTCCAAGCGGTTAACATCTTGTCGTCTCGACCAGGTTTTACCCTTTTCTCTCTTATTTCAAAAAGTCTAGACGAAGCATCGTTAATAATTCGTTTTAACATCTCAGGAGGACGACTATACTTTAGTGATAAGTCGGCAAACGACGATCTAATGTTGAGTATGTTCTTGCCTTCGAAATTTCCTGCCTGTCCAACCCCGTAATATTCGCAGAATATACGGGCTATTGTCTCATCGCCGAGGGAGTTAGAAATTTCTTGTTTTGACCACACGTAAAATTTGCCTTCTTCGCCTTCTGAATCTGCATCTTGGGCGGAGTAAAAACCGTTCTCTGGAGACATCATTTCACGCCTTACATACTCCAGAGTTTTCTCCACTACCTCTAAATACTTTTCATCACCACTAATTTGATAGAGCTCTGCGTACACTTGTACAAGCAGTGCATTATCGTAAAGCATCTTTTCAAAATGAGGGACAAGCCATTTCTGATCTGTCGAATACCGTGCGAACCCACCACCTATCTGATCATGAATTCCACCTGCTGCCATTTTATCTGCTGTAAACATGACGAAATCTTTGTACCGGTTAAGGCCAGATATATCGTAGCACCTTAACAAGAACAAAAGATTGGATGGGTTCGGAAATTTTGGCGCTTGTCCAAAGCCACCATAAACTGGGTCGCTCATATGCAGCAACCCAACGGCCGCCTCGTCCAGAATTGAACGATCAAGGATAACACCACGGGGTTGTTGAACATCTTTTGCAGAATGTTCCAGCGCTTGTAAAAACTCCACTGTGGCAGAATCAATCTCTTGCCTCTTGGTCTTGTACGCTTCGGCAAGCTGACCTAAAATAGTGCCAAAACCGGGCATTCCATACCTGCCGTATTTGGGAAAATATGTGCCTACATAGAACGGTTTCTGATCTGGTGTCAGAAACACAGAAAGTGGCCAACCACCCGTCCCGATTGCAAGTTGGCTAACCCTTTGATATATGTCGTCTATATCGGGCCTTTCTTCTCTATCCACTTTTATATTAATAAAATTCTCATTCATTATCTTGGCGATTTCCTCGTCTTCGAAGGATTCATGAGCCATCACGTGGCACCAATGACACGCGCTATATCCAATGCTAAGGAAGATTGGCCTATTCTCACTTTTTGCTTTTTGAAGGGACTCTTCTCCCCATGGATACCACTCGACAGGATTATGTGCATGCTGAAGAAGATAAGGGCTGCTCTCACCAAATAACCTATTAGCCCTAGCTTTAGTTTCCCTGTCGTCGCCGTGTAGCTGCATTACAGTAACAGGTTAGTAATAATGGTATTTATTGCTATTATTGCTAGGTTTAACAATTTACATACAATCTGGTAATGACAAGGACAGGTTACCAGGTTAGTATAATTATTAAAAATTACGACCCTCACGTAGGCCCTCCCCTTAAGCATTGTTATGAGTTGCCTGCGAGCTGTTATCAACGCAAATAAGCGGCCCAATCGAATGTCGGTATGGGCATGCTCGCTAGCGTACTTGAGTAGCTTTGTTACCGCACAGCCCCTGTAAGTCTAGATGGGCATTGGTCTAGTTTACCCTTTTAATCCACCCATATTAGTCGAAATTTATCCATAGTACAGGCTCTTACCGGTGAGCGGTGAGCAGTACAAGGAACAGCTTTAGAACCATCGAAATACTCACCCCAACACTATAACGAGCACCTAACACGTACAACCGAATATAGATTAAGGAGCTTGTTGCACTGTTCTCAACGGAACCGTATTGTACCACCGAGTTTTATCTGCATCAAATGTTGTTAACGATACGTTCATAAAATATGCCTGCCAATTGGTGAGTCGTCTTATGAACTGTTGCTGTTAGGTTTGCTGTAATACGCCGGTTGTAGGCAAATCTGGACCAGACTGACTGTTGAATTGCATAGCCTTTCTTATCATCTTCTGCATTGTTTGTGAATGGAAATTCCTTTTATATGATTTGCCAGGGATGAGTGGCCGATGTCACACGCAGATCGCTGTCCAACTTCACTCAATAACCTCCCGATATTCAATTGAGACCGCCATCGCTTTTGTTCAAGTATGAGATTATACGATACATCTGCGTATATGACAATTCTAGACTTTGTTGTTCTTGATAAAAAGATTTTAATTTTTCGAGCGTTAATTTCATCTTAAATTGATTATGCCCCGATAGTAGTCTCTCCAGTTTCTTTGCTTCAAAAAGATATTTTCGAATCTGTTTCTGAACTGTTGAATTCTGGGAGAGGAGCGCTAGAATCAAATCAGGTTCATCTAGCAAAATACTTGTGCACAGAAGTGACTGGATTCTGAAAGTCGTCCCGGAGAATTGTTTTAATGACTGGTAGTCTTGCTTCGAAACAAAAGATGCGAATACTAAATTTGTGAAGTACGTCAATCCTAATATGATCGACATAATCCTGTCATGAGTCTTCGCATCATGGATAATACTTACCACAGAACCCTCGAACAGTTCTTTTAATATTCGTAGTTCATTGGTTGCGTTCCTCACAGGTATTAATATTATTTTCATTAGATTAAGACTGGGTGCTGCTGGGCCGAACATAGGATGAATACACAAAGGTTTAACGTGATTAGGAACTCTTTTGAGCTCTTTGTAAGACCGATTTTTTATTGACGATATTTCTACAAGTATGGCGCCAGGTTTCATTTTTGTGGCACATTCTTGAATTATATGAGGGACCTCCGAGATCGGTACGCAGACCATAACGAGGTCAGCTCTATCAACGCAATGGACGAGGTCTTCACATACCGTTGTATTGGCGGAACCCTTTAGTGAATAGGCGTTAATATCATAGAGTATGAGTGTTGTCCCTTTTCTTAAAGAGAAGTATTTCGAGAACCAGGTACCCATTCTACCTCCAGCGCCTATGATAGCTATTTTCTTTATCATATCGTATTAGCACGAAGACATTGCAGCCTTTAACAATTCCAGCCCTTTCTCCAGCTGGTCGTCGGGCTGGCATGCAGAAATTCTAATAAATTGAGCGTAGCAATCTCCAAAACCACTTCCTGGTGCAACGGCAACTCCCAGATCAAGGGCCTTTTGTACAAATTCTACGTCACTTTTCCCAATGCCAAGTTCTGGATAGACATACATTGCACCATCAGGCCTCACAAAACGAAGCGACATTTCTCGTAATTTGTCGGAGATTATTTCCAATCGTCTCTTTATGCGTTTCGCATTCTCAGCAGAACTATCTTCTATCGCAGCCAGCGCAGCATATTGCATCGGTTCGGCAACACTTGTAAGAGCCGTTGCTTGAACTTTAGCCATTTTATCAATTAAATTTTCTTCTGCAATAGCGTACCCAACTCTAAACCCTGTCATTGCATGGCCCTTTGAAAACGAGGATATTACGATACTCTTCTCGTACCGATATTCCAAGACGCTAGTGAATTCGGTGAAGACATAGTCACGATATACCTCATCGCTTAGGACGTATATCCTATGATCCTTCGCAAGGGACACAATTTTCTCCATGATACTTTTATTCAGAATTCTTCCGGTAGGATTATTTGGGTAGTTCAAAGCAATCATTTTAGTATTGCCGTTGATCATGCTCTCTAGTTTTTTTATATTTGGATTCCATTCCTCTTCTAGGGTTGTTTTTAAGATGTTCGTGGTTGAACCTACAAACGCGGCACATTCCCTGTAAGCAGGCCACGCCGGCTCTATACAGATCAGTTCATCGCCTGCAGTTAATAAAGAGGCTATTGCAACAAAAACGGCGAACCTACCGCCCGGTGTAACTATCACTTTATCAGTTGTTATATGATTGCCGATTGTTTGTGCTATAGATGTACGTAATTTGGTTATACCTTTCGTTTCGCTATAGTGGTATTGTCTGGATTCAAAAACGTTGGAAAGAGCCTTTCTTACACTCTCTGGGGGCGGATAATCAGGCTCTCCAACTTCCATATGGATGATTTTTTTCCCCGAGGATTCGAGCTTTTTTGCCTTCATGAATACAGCAAGATGACTCTCGAATTGAGTGGAGTCATGTTGTTCAGTCAACTGTAATCTCAGGGACTCTGCTAATAAAATGTTCAAAAGTCTCCCAGCGAAATCTGGGTCAATTCCAATTTCGTTGGATAGTTTTGAGATGAAAGTTCGGATATCCTGTTCAACTTTTTCATCCTTGACATCAATCTTTAGCTTTTTCTTGATAGCCCCGATCTGCTTAGAGAGTTCGTTTCTCCTTTGCACTTTTCGTATGATGTCGGAAGTAATATCGCGTATCTCTGATCGAATCCTATCTAATTCTTCCGGAATGCTAATCTTCAATCACCTATTTAATACCGGTGGGATAAATCCGCCTCTAAGAGCATGATCAGTCAATACCATTGATACGACGCATTCTATTATTGGAGGTGCTCTTGGCACAACACATGGATCATGTCTCCCAGGAACATTGAGGTCTATTTGTGCGCCAGTCAAAAGATCGACAGTTCTCTGAGTTTTGGCAATCGATGACGCTGGCTTGAAACCGATCCTTATCACAAGAGGCATCCCACTTGATAAACCTCCTAATATACCACCAGAGTTATTAGTAGTGGTAATTATCCTGCCCTCTTGTTTAATATAGCGGTCGTTATTTTCCGATCCTCGGCGCTTAGTACCGTTGAAACCGGACCCAAATTCCACTGCCTTGACCGCTGGAACGCTGAAGAGAGCCTTGCTGAGGTCAGATTCTAAAGATGCAAATATTGGCTCTCCCAGCCCTACAGGCAGTCCTGTACTGATACACTCTATAATGCCCCCAAGTGAGTCACCGTCTCTCCTCGCTTCCATGATTGCGGCTTTCATTTTTTCTGCTTTCGCGATGTCGGGGCATCTTACGTCGTTTGTGTATCTGTTCTTTTTGGCCTCCATCAAATCAATCGATTCTGCCGTGATGCCACCGATCTCCTTTGTATAAGCTATCGTCTCTATCCCGAGTGAATATTGGAGTAATTTCTGAGCTACCGAACCTGCCATTACCAAAGTAGCAGTTAGCCTGCCTGAAAATCTCCCACCTCCCCTATAATCAGCGAAACCCCCGTATTTTACCATCGCCTGATAATCAGCGTGTCCAGGTCGAGGTTTTGTTTTGATTAATTCATAAGGCCCTGAATCTTGATCCTGATTCCATATTAGCATACAAATTGGCGCACCGCTCGTAAATCCATTATACATTCCAGATATGATCTCAACCTTGTCCTCTTCTTTTCTCTGGGTCGTGATCACAGATGTACCGGGTCTTCTGCGGTCGAGCTGCGACTGAATATCTGACTCATGAAGAGGCAGACCCGCTGGGCATCCATCCACCACCATCCCCACACATTTACCGTGACTCTCGCCGAAACTCATCGTAACAAAACGCTCGCCGAGTATATTTCCTGGCATCTACTGTAGTCAGGCAATCTTATTCATGTTCCATATATATTGGCTTTTTAAATTAAATTTCTGATGTAGAACTCTGACGCTCGTCCAAATATATACAGAAAATTCTGGTCAGCGGATCTAGTGCAAGTTATTATTATTCGCGATCCGCCGTCGGTTTAATGTTACCTCCGAGTTCCATAACGTCTTGAATAAAGTTCGGATATGATACATCAACTGATTCAACACCGGCAACAGTAGATTTTTTTGTCAGCATCGCGACAATAGTAAATGCCATAAACAGCCTATGATCGTTGAAAGATTCTAGGGATGCATTTTTCAAATTTTTAGGAGCAATTATTAGTAATTCATTTTTTCCTTCCTTAATCGTTGCCCCCAATTTTGTTAACTGCGAGGCGATGTTTGCGACTCTGTCTGTTTCTTTCAATCTTGCATGTCCGATCCCCGTTATTCTGACTGGAGATCTTGCCTTCAGAGCTAGTACAGATACAACAGGCAAAAGATCTGGGGTATCAGAAAGGTCAAATTCCCCGCCACACAACTGTTCTGTACCATACACTCGAATTTCACCTTTTTGTCTGTTAACTTTTATTCTTCCATCCATTGTCCTAATAATGTCCAATATGTCTGAATCAGCTTGAGGAAGACCGAAGTTTATTCCAGTTATTGTCAGTTCATCACCTAGTAGAAGTCCTGCAGTAAGAATTAATGCGGCGCTTGAAAGATCGCTGGGAACTTCAAAAATGGTCGGTTTATATGATGCAGAGGGGAGGTGATATTCTCTGAAACCCTCGTTATGCACTGTAACACCAAATGCTTTCATGGTTGCAAGCGTCGACTCAATATACGGTTTTGAAACTTGTCCCCCCTTGATTCTTATTTCAACAGTAGAATCGGCATATACGCACGAAATGAGAAGAGACGAGACAAACTGGCTTGACACACTTCCGTCTACATCAGTTGTTCCTCCCTTTATCCCGCCACCTTTAACTATGAGCGGAGGGGTCCCATCGATTTTAGTGGAATACGCTTGTACCCCCAATTTGCTGAGAGAATCCAACAAAGGCTGCATGGGCCGCTTACGAAGACTTTCGTCACCAGTAAGAATCGTGAGTCCGCTCTTTACTAGAGCAGACATCGTGGTCATTAGTCTTATCGTCGTACCGGAATTCTCTGCGTTGATTACATTTTCTGGCACTGTAAAACTATGTCTGCCTTTTATATGTACCACAAAATTATCCTGTCTTGTTACGACTCCGAGTGCCTTGCAAGCTGAAATAGTTGCAAGTGTGTCGCGAGAAAACAGAGGATTTTTGATAGTAGACTTTCCGTCAGCAAGCGACGCGATAGCAATTGCCCTATGACTGTAGCTCTTACTTGATGGACATCTTATAATGCCATTAATACTTGATTTCGTAATCAGAATTCTAACCAACTAATGTTTCCGCCGTTGCCTTTTCATTGTTGATTTTGGAAACAATCACGCTCCCATTAAACTTGGCAAAAGCCGCCTTAATATCTTCCATATTTTCTTTATTCGATACCGCAGCAATAGCCGGGCCATTGCCCGAGATGCTAGCAGCCAATGCCCCTCCTTGTATTGCTTTTAGAACAGGCTCGTATTCTGCGGATAAGCTGGTGGAAAGAAGCATACCGTTCAGATTCATGGCCTTCCAATACTCGCCGGCCGTCGCGAACTTGAAGGCCTCCCCGAACAAATTTGACATTGTGTCTACCTTGCTCATATTACCTCTTCGTGTGGCTTTAGGAATGAAGATTATCGCAGAGAGGCTGTGAGGAGCCTCTTGATGATGTATTATTTCGTGTGTACGGTTATTCGTTACTACGAACCCACCAAAATAACAAGCAGAAGAGTCATCGTATGCTCCTGTTATAGTTACTCCCGCATCGAGTGATGCAAGAACGGCACGATCTAACACAACATAGTCTTCTATATCCTCTTTAACAAGTTTGCTACAAGCCAACGCGACAGCGTCAGAAACCGCGCTAGAACTTTTCAATCCGAATCCCATAGGAATTTCTGACTCGACACTTATGTAAACTGAATTCTCCGCAAGGATCTCCTCTGGTATTGTGTTGTAAACTATATTGCGTATAAGTTTCTCGTTAACTGTTTGAGATCGAATGCCTTCCCCGGATCTCAAGTCTGCCTCTGCTGTAACTCTGAGGGAGATTCCGAGTGCGCAGCCGCTGCAAGTCGCAAGGGCATTTACGATAGAAATTGCGCCGTGTACCGTTGCGCGTACTCTTTTTTTTATCACAAGGGTTCACCGAAAGGACCGAAGAGAGCTTTTTTCATTGCTTCCAGCGGCGCAGTTATCCCTGTCCAGATTTCGAACGCTTTCGACCCTTGCGCCAGGAGCATCTCATATCCATAAATGACTGTGGCTTTTGCATTTTTTGCCTGTTCAATTAAATTTGTTACCATTGGTGAGTACACAATGTCGTAAACAATGCTGTCTTTACTTATATGCTCATAATCCACAATACTTTGCTCATCATTCATCCCACTAGGAGTGGAATTAATAATTAAATCTGACTTGAGCGCATGTTCTCCCAAATACTCAATCCTGGTAAAGTTAGCACTTAATCCAAGATTAGAAGCCATTGTTATGAGTTCATCCGCATTTTTCCTTGTCCTATTTGCGATTATTATGTGGGAGATTCCTATTTCATTCGAGAGGGCAGCAATTATTGCTCGTGCTGCCCCCCCAGATCCTATCAGAAGAATTTTCATTCCGTTAAAGCTTACACGACGTTTGTGCAGAGGTTCTATGAAGCCTTGGACATCCGTGTTATAGCCCTTGAAAGTTCCTTCAATGCAGTGAACTGTATTAACTGCGTTAGATTTCTTGGCAGAAGGATCAAGTTCGTCGATATACGGTATGATACCAACCTTATGCGGTATTGTAACATTGAAGCCAGATATGTTGGTAGCACGAAGAGAACCAAGAGAGACCTCGAGCTCGCCTTTGGGTACTCGAAATGCAATATAGGCACAGTTGAGGCCAACTGACTTGAACGCCGCATTGTGCATTGCGGGTGATAATGAATAGTCAATAGGGTCTCCGATGATACAATACGTTTTAAATAAGTCTTGCATTGATTTTGCCTGAGCAGAGATCAATCCTATCATATAGCTTTCTCATTTGTTGTACCGTCAGTTGACCTGGGGCAACTGCATCTTCTAGAGCAGCATAGGTAAAAGGCGCATTTCCATAGATCGTACATAGAATACGAGATAAAATTCCTAGTTCTCCCATTGCGAATGATATTAAGTTTAGTTCGGTTGTGTCGTCATACAGATCGAGAAGTCGTATGCAGTCGTGAACATTTTGGGCAGCGGTCGCGATCTTCACGTAATTGCTGTATATCCTCATTTGCCCTAAAACATCTACGAGTTTGTCATTGGTCGGCGTTTTTTCAAAGTCATGCCAAGAAACTAATATCCGAGTTTCTTGTTCTGCAACGAAATCTACTAACTCGTCGTTGTCAAGCAAAGTCTCGAGTTCAACATCGAGCAGCATTGGCTGGGATAGTGACAGTTGCTTTAACCAAAAAATTCGATCTTCTTTGGTCCCTGTAAATTTGCCTTTCTGTTGCGCCGACCTGAGAGTGAAAACCGCCCTCTTTCTTATGCCTTTCACAATCTCTAAGGCTTCTTGCATATCTGCCAGCATCAGAAAATCGAATCGAATCTCGACGAAGTCTGCCCCGTAGGAAAAGGCTCGTTTGATTTGCTTCTTTAGGTCTTCAAGCGCTGGTGATGCTATCGATGCACAAATTTTAGGCAATGATAGATCATCTTCTACCTAATGATAGCTAACCGACTCCCGCCGGGGGGTGACTTGATTTGTCGTGTTCCATCCGTTCATGTGCACTCAAAGCTTCCATGCTGTCGAACACTAGTCCGCACCGACTGCAGCGGTGTGATTTTGGAGACTTAATGTTCGATGAGGTAGATGCCGCCATTTCCTATCAGATTATTATACCACCAACAGATAATTAAAGATGATAACGCTATTGCTTATTTGAGCAATGTGACGGAATTTTTTTCCAGTTTGCAATCAGCGCTTCAGATCTTATATGCAGTTGTTCCTCCGCAAGTCTCGCGATTGCTAGTTGTATGTATTCGTTCACTATTTCTATTCCTATGTACCGTCGATTGAAGTGCGATGCCACCTTTGTGGTCTGGCCGCTGCCATTGAAGGGATCGAGAACTGTGTCTCCCTCGTAAGAGTATAACTTCATAAGTCTGTATGGTATTTCTTCCGGAAATGGACATGGATGCGTTATGTATCCTGGGGGTACAGGTGCAATATGCCAAACGGAATTGGCAATCTCTTTTGTCCACTCCTCGTGCGTTGCCGGAAGTGTCTCGTCGCGTTGCGTTCTGCCAGACTTCACGTTTCCTTTCCTTAATACCAGAATGAATTCGTGCATAATATTAGCTCTATAATACTTTGGATATGGATTGATTACAAAAGAGCCATATCTGTTAGTACCACCGGTCACCTTATGCCAAATAATCTCCTCATGAAGATTCCATTGACCGGAGGGTTGAACCAGTTTGGATAATAGGATATGCGGTAACGGCAGAATCGTCCCATTGACTACTTCGTTGGCGATAACTATACAACAGTAACCCCCCTCTGTGGTTACTTTATAGACCTTATCATTAAAAATCTCTACCATTTCATCAAGATAATCGCTAGTTTCAATATTAGACCTGCCACGATAATATCCCCCGTTTCCAGAGGCATGCATTTCGTAATCAATTGCATTTCTATATGGGGGTGAGGTTATGGTCAATTGTACCGAATTGGGGGAAATTCTCTTCAATACTTCTTTACAGTTGCCACCAATTATTACATTAACAACATTTTGCTCTACCTGCATCAATGATATATTATTGATTTGTCCATATTCCGAATGCTTTAAAATAATCGACTTTCCGATTAAAAAAATATTTCCTGCCTATAGTTACCATTGTATTCATTTCTCGATGATATACTCGTCAACTTCTATTCCAAAATGACGTCCAGTCTTAGGGTTTATGAAGCCGAGTATCTCATCGCCGACTTTTACCTCTGTGACAGGTATCAGTTTGGCATCGCTAGTCATGAAAGTTATTGTTTCCGCATTCTGCAATATTATAGTTCCGACCTCTCCATTGATCTCTCCTCTAACCAATTTCAGAGGCCGAGTTTCTATTTTTGATCTTCCCACCGTTACGCGTCTAGTCGCCCCCTCCTTATTCACTATGAGGACCTCAGTGCCAGATTCGATCTCGGAGAGATATTTGGTCTTACCACCTGGAATTATTGTGTAGCAGTAAATCGCGCCTGCGTTTATCCTGAATGGCCTGGGCGATGTAAACGCAGATCCTTCTGATTCATTGTGTATTAAGAACATAAAGTTAGATCTGCTTCCAATGAGCATGCCTTCTCCTGTGGTAAGCAGGGATGCAGTATCTACACAGACTCTTTCACCGCTACCAACCTCTCTCACCTCTAAAACTTTGACAGGTCTAATAGTAAAAATTGGATTATCAAGGTACTGTCGTGATACCTCAACTTCCTTCGGATTGTCGGTCGAAAGTATAACACCATCAACTCCCAATTCCAAAATTTCAAACATTGTTCTTACTTCACTCGGATTTTTAGCGATAGTATAAACCTTGGTTCCCGATTTATGTAGTTTGGAGATTATGTTTTCCAAGGGAATGATCTTCCAGTTAGCAGCGTCAACTATGACAAACTCTGCGCCTAATGTGGACATCAATATCACTTCTTCAAGATCTTCATTACTGAAGACTTTTTTGTAAAAGCCTGGAACCTTATCAGTCGACTTTGCTTTCCTTAATTCATCTATTGTTTTACAAATAATCATGTCTGCATCTTTCGATTCAAAAATGGTTTTGAATCCGCTCCCGGGAGCCAACTGCGGATCGATATTGAGAATTCTTACATCCTTTAACTCCGACAAGAAAGCATCTAACTTAGATTTAGCAACAGTTGGACTAACAATTATCTCTTTAGTCTTTGTGTCTCTCAAGATGCAAGATCGCCTCCCTAGTATCCTTACCCTCTATGATGATTTTATATAACGCACGGACCATTGCCGGCGGATTACGGTGTTGGAATATATTTCTACCAAACGTAACTCCGCTCGCTCCTGCCTCCATTGCCCCAGCACACATTTCAATAATTTCTTGATCCGTCTTGGCCTTTGGTCCCCCCGCTATCACAATAGGGACCGGGCAACTATTTATGACCTTTCTAAAAGAGTTGACATCGCCTGTATAAACAGCTTTAACTAAATCCGCTCCGGCTTCAGCCCCAATTCTTGCTGCATGAGCAACAATTTGCGGATCATGAGGATGTTTGATATTTTCGCCTCGTGGATACATCATTGCTACAAGTGGCATACCCCATTCATCGCATTTATCTGAGATGATCCCTAAGTCGTGCAACATTTCAGATTCTTCTTTTGCGCCGATGTTTATATGAACCGATACTGCGTCGGCACCCAATCTTATTGCTTCTTCAACACTTCCTATCAAAACTTTTTTGTTTGGGAATGGCCCTAGTACTGTGCTGCCCGACAAATGAGCTATTAAGCCAATATTTATGGGAGTTGGCAGTGTTTTGATGATGCCTTTGTTTACCAGAACGCATGTAAGTCCCGCGTTCTCACATTGATAAATCATACCATGAATATTCTCCAAACCATTGATAGGACCGTTGCTGATCCCATGATCCATTGGAATACAAAGCATCTTGCCATTCTTCAAGAGTCTCCCTATTCGGATCTCTTTGCCGCAAACCATATATAGTGAAACCATTTCCTGAC
>WJXE01000002.1 GCA_009665115.1 Nitrosopumilales archaeon | reverse complement strand
ACCTTGAGTATCTCCATTTAAAAGTAGAAGATTACGGTGCTCCCTCTCTTGAACAATTGGATATTACGGTCGATTATATGAAAAGGCGAATAGATAGTGGAAAACCTGTTATGGTTCACTGCGCCGCAGGTAAAGGAAGAACGGGGACAATTTTAGCTGCTTATCTGCTCAAAAAAGAAGAAAATTTAGGTGCCGAAAAAGCTATTATTAGGATCAGGAAGCTTCGACCTGGATCAGTTCAATCGGAAACACAAAAAAAATGTATAGAATCATACGAACAGTACATTAAAAAACACCCAAACAGTTAGTGGTCTTTTCCTTCTGTCCTTTTCCTCTCATTACCCCGCATAGAATCGCCACCATATTCTTTTAAGGATTTAAAGTCAACTAATACCTGTGCATCCAAATTTCCCTGTCAAATCACAGCTGAAATAGTTATTCTTCATTGGGTATGTTTCTCATACAACCGAGTTCATCACTTGAGTGCAAAAAATCAAAAGCACCAAGAGCAGATCCCTTATTGGAAGCGTAGGAGAGGCAAGTGAGTTATTAATAGGATGCTTTACAAGCGCATGTAGTTCGTTTTCAACATTTCTAGACTCGTTGCATGAGCGACTGTTTCACTACTCGCACAATTTCAAATTTTGTTATCATAGTAAGTATCCCAGTTTTGATAATTACGCCTTGTCTTATTACACGCGGATTTCGAAAAGATCGACCTGAAAAATAGCCGGATCGAGGGTAGGACCTGCAACGTGATCATTAGACATTATCTTTTATTTGGCTTTGCCAGGACGTTTTGTTCGAATGTTGGTAGTGTCTTCGAAATGCTATCGAGATACATTTGCACATGAGGTTCTGCAATCCACATTTTTTCATTTTCAAATAGATATCCGTATCTTTGTGAGCTTCCTATTTTTTCACGTGATCTAAGAACATCAAGATACCGGTTAGAGATAGTAGATTCATCAAATCCGTGTTTTCTAGCAATTGCATCGACTACGTTATGCATACCTGAACCGTGCTGTGCCGCTTCCTTTATACGGTATGCGATATTTCTAGGAATACCCAACCTCTGAGCTAATTTTCGATGAACATGTTTGCCAAACGTATCTTCTACGCCCTTCACATTCAGTTTCAATTCCATTTGCATTGAGAGTCTGATTACTTTCATGTCAAGAAATGGCTCGCGCATCTCTATACTATGTGCCATCGTAATTTTGTCCTCTCGTTCTAGAGTTTCTCTGTAAAGCAAAAGCAAATCTTCCGTCATGTGCTCCCGTAATTTTTGGTATCCTTCTTTTTCAAGTACTTTTGCATACCATGCATAGCCGCCAAAAAGCTCATCTGCTCCTTGACCTGTGAGCATTACGTTGATTCCATCCTCGTGTGCAAGCTTTACGGCAGCATAGACTGGGATTGCGACCTCTATCTGTCCTGCGTTTGTATCTTCAATAGTGTCGATAATCTCTGGTATCAATTGTTCTACTTCATCGTTTGTCAGTTCATTAACTCTCAACTTAAGATCTAATTTCTTGGCTATTTGTCGAGCGAATACAATATCGCTTGAGCCATGAACTCCGCCCGTGTAACAAATAACCTCGTTGACCATTTTCTTCGCTAACCACGCAATAATTACACTGTCAATTCCGCCCGAGAAGATTATCCCAACTCTATTAAAATCTTGAGTGCGCTTCTTCATCGATGCGAGCAATGCTTTTTCGTATGCCTCGGCTGCCGAAGTAAGTGTTTTATAGACAATCCTCGCTGAACGTATAGGAGGATGTGATACTTGGATTTCTTTTAACCTATCATTTGGTTTAATAATTACTGCGCATCCTGGCAGGACTCTGTTTGTTGGTTCCCTTATTCCTATTTTCCACAAGGCCTTACGCTCAGATGCAAAGGCGAATAGGCGATCATTTTCGCCATAATAAATCTGTCTTACACCCATTCTATCTCTGACCAAAGCCATAGTTCCTGTTTGTTCGTCTTTGATAACAATAGCGTAAACCCCATCAAGTTCGGCAACGGTCTTCTTGATCGCACACAGGAGATCGTTATTTCTTCTAAAGTGATCTTCTAACAAATGTACAATAACTTCACTGTCTGTTTGAGTGGCAAACTTATGGTGTTTGACTAATCTCTTTCGAATTCTTTTATAATTGTATATCTCTCCATTATGCTCTATGGTCAATCTTCCATTACAACTACTAAAGGGCTGATATCCGCAAGTACCACCCACAATGGCAAGCCTCACGTGGCCTAAGGCGCTATCTCCAGAAATTTTATGATATTTTAAATCTGAAAAGGAGTCCGACTGTACTACACGTCGATTCGCCGCGATTCCTGCTCCGTCCGGACCCCGATTTATCATACAAGAGAGCATAGATCCGATGAGCGGTACGACGTTTTCACCCTTTTTACTCAAAATGCCTACTATTCCACACATGTTATTGTCATCCCCAATTTAGCGGACCAAGAACCGTTGTCTACGGATAGACAACTGACTCGGCTCCAATTACAATAGATTGCTTACAACGACTTAAAAGCCTTTTTACAGAATGCTTATTTATCAGCTAAGTTATTGCAAGGTTTTGTGAGTGAGAGGACTTCAGTAGAGGGATTATCAATTAGTCCAACATATGGTCGATTAATTCAGCTTCCTGGAGGTCCCTATCCAACAAAGGAATGTCCTTTGCTGCAGATGTTATCTGCTGGAGATCTCGTTCACAACTAGTTATAAATTGTATAATATGATACCTATTTATGGCTTTTATAACTTTAGCACCATTAATCAAGTAAAAATAACATAAATGGTTACATTTGTAAGAATATAAAGGAGATTTTTCTGGGTTGAATTTTAACACCACACTACCTATTTCGTAATGACCTGCCTCTCTATTGACAGGACGAGATATTGAACGAGGGTCATCGGTTCTATTCTTTTTTGCAGTTGGACTAAGCAAGAGAAAAGTGCATATTATAACACAAGGCCGGGCACGTGGAAGAATACATCGTCTTCAAAGTCTGCATTGGCTTAAATAGCTTTAATCTAGTTAAGGTATAACATAACATACGATATCAACACGAGCTGTGAGCTGTGAACTGTCCTGTGTGGTACATTGATGATTTTGCTCAATGGATCAATCGGTAACAAATGGAAAATGGTAGTAGTGGTTCGAAAATCCTTGATCAGAAATGATAGAGAAGGGTATATTGAGAAAATCAAGGATGGCAGGGAAATATCGTGAAATATTACTTGAAGCCTATTGGGCTTTACTAGGACAATTTATAGAGATGTCGCTAGAAAAACATAGGAAGTGACGGCATGCCTTTGCAGACGAGCGCACGAGAGACATTCAGACTTTGAGAACGTAAAAGTGATGAGACTAGTGGCAATTATATTTTTACGGAACAGGTTATACCTTAAAAAAATAAAGTCTTCTAATTGGCACCCGAATAGCAGTAACATGATGTTAACTGTCCCCTAATAAACGACAGATGTCAAACTCGCTGATCTAAATGTTAATGCCGTATCGTGGCAAGGCTACAAATGTTATGATCCTATGTAAATATTCATCCCAAAATACTTATAACAATTTTTTCTGCCCATAATAAAGAAGACGTTGATTGTTTTGCATCTCTTGTTGTTTTTTCTGCTGCGCCTTTTTTAGAATCTATTTTTATTTGTTTGTTTACTTACCTATTAACTAGAATGAACGAAACTTATTGCGCGATCATGTAGAATTTTTGCGAACTGGTGCATATCCACATTTTTGAAGGAGTTAATATTTTTTAATAAATCTGGCTCTCGTCCTTCCTGTATTATTTCTCTTCCGCGTAGCTCTTCACTGATTTTATCTCTTAGTCTTGGGGGACATATCTTGCTGTGGTAGATGCTACCAAGTGATCCGTTAAACATTTCCTTCAAGTGATCCTCGCCCTTTTCCTCATGAAAATGTGGATTCCGCGTTTCTACCTGCATTACTTCTATACCTTTATCCATAGCGTCTTGATTTTCTGTTGGTAAAATTCCTCCAAATTCTTCCAGTATGTTCACTACCTCGTACGGCTCCACAGAAAAACCGGATGAATAGGTTAAAAGCTCTGCTAATTTCATAGACATGCAATGTTCCCCTGAATTTCCTGTGCGCATAACTTCAGTTTCAAAGCCGGTGTAGTATGATACCAATGAATTAAGATATTGATTTGTTATCTCAGACACTCTTCCCCATTTTGAAAAATATAGTCCACTCTCGGACACTTTTGGTTTGTAAATCCATGAGATACGAACCATTGTATATGGGGTGTTAGACATTGCGATACCGGAGGCAAATATTTTCACATATTCGTTCACAGCTCCGGGAACGTAATTATCAGCGTCGATAAATCCAACATATTCCTTTCCTGCCATCTTTGCAAGCAGCATTCCAGTAACCATCCCCTCCGCCTTACCGTTCCTCACTATATCATCTGGACCAAATATACTGGTATACCCAACCTCTTTTAGTGCATCGGATAATCCAGGATCTTTTTGATGCAGGATTAATGTATTTTTTCCAACAAATCGATTGAATTGCTCAAGTGCCTCTTTTTCTAGTTTAAACCTGTCTACTGGTTGCCTTGGACTATTAGAAACAATAATAGTTAAACAATCATGGGGTATACCGCTCAACACCCCCTCGAGTAACTTTAAGCGTTCTCCTTTAATGGGGATCACAATAGCCATTTTCCTTTCAATTTCTGAAATCTCTACATTTCCCACACTCCGAATGGCTTCAGATGCTGGCCTACCGTCGTTAAATCCAGAATCCAGCTCGTAAACACGCTGAACACCGTGAAGACTAATGGCTCCAAACCTTTCCGTATACCTTGGCATGTCAAGCTTCATACAAAAGTAATCATTACCGTAATTGTTTATATTTATTAAGGGTCTAGCGCCAGTAATGAATTATCATATAACGCTAATCTTAGATCTCTATTGGAATATAGTTTTGATTTGCTTAAATAACAATAGCCAAAATCGGATCAATAACGGCAACAACCATTCCTCGTTGGCTAGCCAGACTATCCGAAGTGATATGTGCTGGACTTCTGGCAATAGGAGTAGCATATTTCGTCTTGGCTTATGGCAAACTGAGTTTTAGTGTCACTACTTAGTCTTACCCATTGTTTGGAGGGAGTTACTGTAAGATAGTAGAAAATAATATTATCTAGACAAGATCATTCCTTGTCTATAAATTCGTCTGGACTCGGTGGTTCTGGATTTAGACCCTTCCTCTTCCTTGTTTCTCCCACTAAGGTTCTGAATATTGATTGTGGGACGGGTTGCCATGCCTTAAAGTATGTATTCCACAATGCCTTACCAGCCGTTCCACCCCGCATCACCTCAGATAGATCAAACGTCTCTGACGCTGGTACTTCGCCCTGTATAATCGAAATTAAACCCTTTTGCTCCACATTTAGCAACTTCCCTCTTTTTCCTGATAAAATGCCTGCCACTGTGCCAATCTGTTCCTGAGGACACTTTATCTCTATACCCAGAATAGGCTCGAGAAGCACAGGATCTGCAATAAGCATCGAACCCAACATAGCTCTTCGAGTAGCGGGCATTAATTGGGCTAGACCCCTATGCGCCGGGTCCTCGTGGGGAACAAAGTGATGTAAAACAAACTTCACACCCCTTACGGTTTCATGAGCTATTGGACCAGAATAAATTACGTCCTCGAAGCCTGATTTAATAGAGTCCATAGATTCCTGGATAAATTGGACACCCTTCGTTTCATCAAGTAATACGTTGCCACTTACATCTACTGCGGCGACATTACGTGCTTCATCCGCATTCCAACCCTTTTCTCGAAGAACCTTGGCCATTTCCTTCTTATCCATATCCTCTCGGATATGGCGAGTCCTAATCAATTCGACTATGTCTTCACCAAGTGGCTCCACACGCATAAAGATCTTATTGTGCTTATTGGGCGACTTGCTCATGATTGGTCCTGCTTTTGCACGAATTGTTTCTCTATAATTGATTAATGGCTGACTAGTAGTGATGTCGAGTCCCGCTTCCTGCAAAAGTGACGTCGCGATTTCTAGATGCAACACTCCCATTCCGGCCATCAGAGTCTCGCCGGTTTCTTCGTTAATCTTGACAATAAGATTTGGATCTTCCACCGTAATTCTTCTTAACGCCTCAACAAGCTTCGGCAGATCCTTTGGATGCTTTGGCTCTACCGCAATTGTAACCACCGGTTCTGAGACGTATTTTATCGATTCAAATGCCGGAATATTTTTTACAGTAGAAATTGTTTCGCCTGCAATAGCATAATCGACACCTAGCAGAGCAGGAATATTACCCGCAGGCAATATACTTACTACCTCTCTAGTATTTCCCATGTAGATATTTACTGATTGAATTTTTCCTGGCCTTTTTGCGTCTATCAGGTAGATTTCGTCGCCATCCTTAACAGTTCCGGAAAAGAGTCTGCCTGTTGCAACTCTGCCTGCTTGAGGATCTACATTGATCGTTGTAACCATCATAACAGCAGGCCCCTTATCGTCGCACGATACAAGAGATCTGCCAATATCGGATTCTAAATCGCCACCCCAGATCTTGGGAATTCTATATCTCTGGGCTACATGAGGTGGCGGATGGTGTTGGACAACCATCCCTAGAACCGCATCATGTAATGGTGCTCTTTCGGCTAGCAATTTTATAAGATTAGGATCTTCTGAAGTATATGCATCGTAGACATCCTTGAAAGTGATACCTTTTTTTTGGGCCATCGCGAAGTTAAAACCCCATCTGTCTTTCGCAGAACCAAATGCAACGCTATTTGCTTGAATACTAACCTTCCATTTTTCTTTAAGTTCTTTTTCAGCATAAATATCGACAAGTCTATTGAATTCAGCGATTATATTCGAGAGCCATTTTTGCATTGCCGACGGGTCTAACCTTAATTCCTTTACTAACCTGTCAATTTTGTTAATGTAAAGAACAGGCCTTACTCGTTCTTCGAGGGCTTGTCTTGTTACTGTTTCTGTCTGAGTCATAATTCCTTCTACGGAATCAGAGACCACTACTACACCATCGATTGCTCTGAGCGCTCGGGTGACCCTTCCTGTAAAGTCAATATGGCCGGGCGTGTCAATCATATTAATTACATATTCCTTGCCTTCACTTTCATAGAATAGTGTAACGTTAGCCCCGCGAATAGTCATTTGTCGGTTTTGTTCAAGTTTCATCGAGTCGAGTGCGAGAGCCTGACCTGCAACCGAAGGGGAAATAATACCCGAGGCAGCCAACAGACTGTCACTCATGGTAGTCTTGCCGTGGTCAACATGTGCGATAACACCAAAGTTACGAATTTGTTCTTTATTACCGATAATTCTCAAAATATCCTGAGTAGATTTGAATTTTGGCATATATAGTCGAAAAAAATTCGTTGGAGGACTATTAAACGTTCCCTAGTGATATGAGATAGTTGTACGGCTTTCTATTGTTACGTTAGATAGCACGCATTCGCTAAGCGAGGGAAATGATTCCGGGATAGTACGGTAAGGCAAAATTTATGACCTCAGTAGCTATGATTAGCAATGCAAATGTGGGTTAGATTACATAACTGGTGTTAGTGACGCACCAATCACTCATGTATAGGCCATAGAATAAATATAGCCTCGAAAATATTGCTCTGTAAAATGTATTCCATGTTGATTTAGACTATGAGAGAGATAACGTTAGGTCACACTCCTGATGCTGATGATGCTTTCATGTTTTACGGTATTGAAGCAGGTAAAGTAAAATCTCCGTATTTTAAAATCAAACATGTTATAGAAGATATTGAAACTCTTAACAAACATGCCTTAAAACATGAGCTCGACGTCACCGCAATTTCAGCTCATGCATTCGCTTATTTGAAGGACTACACGATATTACGTAGTGGAGCAAGCTTTGGCATTAACTACGGTCCAGTAGTAGTATCAAAAAAAGAGCTGTCACTTTCTCAATTAAAGGAATGTACAATCGCAATACCAGGCAAGATGACGTCTGCCAATTTATTACTAAATCTAGTTCTCGGAAAATTTAATGAACAGGAAATAAATTTTCAGCTAATTCCTGATGCTGTTCTGTCCGATAAAGTCGATGCAGGTTTGGTTATTCATGAAACGCAGATTACCTATTATAAGTCACACCTATACAACATTCTTGATCTTGGAGCCTGGTGGCATACCGAAACCAATGGGCTGCCGGTGCCACTAGGGATCAATGTCGCAAGTATCAAATCAATGACTATTGAAGAAATTAGAAGGTTTAACAATCTTTTCAAGGCTTCAATCCTTTATGGACTAGAACACAGAAATGCTGCGGTAGATTATGCTATGAGGTATAGCAGAGGGCAACCAAAACATGTTATGATGAAGTTTATCAAAATGTATGTAAATGATATCACTGTCGACATGGGAACTGATGGTGAAAAAGCTATCAAGAAAATGTTCAAAATGGGACAGGAGAAAGGAATACTTCCGTTGATTTCACAATTGAATTTCGTTTGAATTCCACATACATCACACACGTCCACAAGTTCGAATTGACATCATATCCATCATTCCATGCAAGGTTGTCAATATCGAATGTCTCCTCAATCAATCATCAATTAAATCTTCTAATTATATTAAAGAATGTATCTCTTTGAACAGCCTCTCTCTTAATTTCCTTAATCAAACTAGCTAACTCTTGAATAGAAGTACCTGTATCTTTACCAGCAGCCCTGAATATTTCCTCCGAAAACGCAGTTCCCACCATATCGTTGCCCCCATATGACAACGCGACCTGAGCCAATTTTTTACCTAATGCTACCCAATACACTGATACGTTATTGAGTACATTTGCTAGCAACAGCCTCGAGACAGCGATAACCCTCAAGTCATATGTTGAAGGACTTTCCGTCTTGATTATGTTGTTCTTTTCTATCTCAGTATTCTCTAAGCTAAACTTTAAAGGAATAAAGGTAGTAAAGCCCCGTGTCTTTTTATGAAGTTCTCTGATTTGTAAAATATGCTCAACAATGTGCTCAGGCTTCTCTACATGACCGAAAAGCATTGTGCAATTACTCTTCAATCCTAGCTCATGGGCTTGACGGGCAGTATCAAGCCACTCTTCACTAGAACATTTTCCTCTTACAATTATCTCTCTCACTTCCGGATCAAAAATCTCGGCTCCTCCCCCAGGTAGGGCATCTAGGCCGGCCGCTTTCAATCTGAGCAATACTTCCTTTACTGAATTTCTAGTTAGCCTGGAGATAAAGAAAATTTCTGCCGGTGTCAATGCTTTAATTACAACACTAGGAAACTCTGCTTTTATCACCCTCATCATATTCTCGTAGTAATCCAAACCAAGCTTTGGATGAAAGCCACCTACTATATGCAGTTCCGTGCTTCCCATTTCTTTTATTGCGATTCGCGCTCTTGTCAATATCTGCTCAGTGCTCAGAGTAAATGCGTCTGCATCATTGCCCTTTCTGTAAAATGCGCACAAAGGGCAACTGGCGGCACAAACATTGGTGTAATTTAAGTAATATGAAGCAACAAAAGTAACACTATTTCCCTTAAGATATTTGCGAATATTATCAGCAGCGGCCCCTAGCAAAAAAAGGTTCTCTTCATTCATGAGCTGGAGTCCATCCTTATACGATAGTTCTTGGCCTGCCATTGCCTTTTCCAATGCAGGTGTTCCTACTCCGTCGCTACCTACAACACCTTTTAGCAAACTAGCACTATCTATGAAGTCCAGATATAATATATGTTGCATATGCTAAACTTCGTCCAGCTTTAAAAAAAGAGAAGAGGATAGCGCTTGTAAGGAATAAATAGCATTGATAATCCACACAGATATGTTAATATTGCAAAATACTAGCGGGCTGGTACACGATTTAATCACAAAGTCTGATGTCGCCGACATTTTGCATAATGCACTAGACTCCAATATTCTTGGTCTGGATGAATGCATAAGGCTTTTCAAATCCAACGACATTTACCCAATTGCCATGGTAAGTAATATACTTCGACACCGACTCTATGGAAATACTGCTACGTTTGTTAATAATATTATATTGAATTATACTAATATCTGTATAACTTATTGTAAATTTTGTGCATTCTACCGTCCAATGGGACATGAAGAAGCTTACACCTTATCTTTAGATGAAATTGTGAAGCGTGTATTAGTGTCTAGAGAGATGTTCGGTATTACTCAAGTGCTGATTCAAGGAGGACATAATCCAAATTTGAAACTGGAATTTTACGAGGACGCCTTCAAAGCAATAAAGACAAGATGCCCTGAAGTCGGAATTCATGGACTTTCTGCATCTGAAATCGATACTGTCGCAAAGGTAGAGAGAAGTAGCACTAAAGAAGTCCTTGCAAGACTAAAAAGTGCAGGCTTGGATTCCCTTCCAGGTGCGGGTGCAGAAATTCTAAATGACGATGTGAAAGCAGAGATCAGTCCTCTCAAAATCAAAAGTCACGAATGGCTTAGAATAATGGAAGAGGCGCATGAATTAGATATAAAGTCCTCTGCTACAATGATGTATGGCACGGTAGAAACCGAAGAACAAAGGGCCCGACATATTATGAAAATTGCAGAACTACAAGAAAAAACTAGAGGTTTTATGGCATTTATCCCTTGGAGTTTTGAGCCCAACAAAACTCGGATACAGGCAGAGGGCCTTATAAAATATTCAGCAGGAGGATTAAATCTGTTAAAGATGATCGCCATTTCAAGAATAATCTATAACGGTTTGATAGATCATCTTCAATCCTCTTGGCTTACAAACGGCATTGGGATGGCTCAGCTTGCACTAAATTACGGCGCTGACGATTTTGGCGGCACTCTGATCGGTGAAGAAGTAGTAACCGCTACTGGGTCCAGATCGACTGAACTAAGTGCGCATAAAATTATAGATGCTATTAAACAAATTGGTTTTGAGGTCGCGGAGAGGGATAACTTCTATCAGACTATAAAAAATTATTAACTAACAGCAAAGTGTGTCAACCAGTTTACGACAATTGGTCAAAACTAGCTAGATATAACTTTAAATTGGCTATATCTGTAGTTTCATGCTATATGGTAGATGGATAAATGCCAGTAGGGATTGATGATCTGGCTATATATATCCCAAAGCTATATATAGACTATAGGGATTTTGCTGAGGCAAGAGGAATCGACCCTCGCAAGCTAGAGTACGGTATTGGAGTAAAGAAGATGGCTCTGGTTGATACAAATCAAGACCCAGCTTGTATGGCCGCTAATGCTTGTTTGAAATTAATGCAAAAAAACCATCTGCATCCTGAAGATATAGGTAGAATGTATGTAGCTACCGAGTCGGGCCTTGACGAATCTAAAGCGATGAATTCTTTTGTGATAGGAATGCTAGAACAAGTTTACGGAGAAAGTTCCTTCGAACACGCCGGCGGAATTGAGTGCAAATTTGCATGTGTAAGCGGATCATATGCGCTTTACGATAATACAAATTGGATTAGGGCAGACGAAAATAATGGTAAAGCTGCCATAGTGATTGTGAGTGATATTGCTAAATATGATATTGGTTCTGCTGGGGAATATACACAAGGTGCAGGTGCAGTTGCTATGCTGATAAAAGAGAATCCCAGATTACTAGCTTTTGATCAAAAAGTTACTTCCACAATTATCAAAAATGAATATGATTTTTACAGACCATGTGGAAAGGATACGCCTGTAGTTAATGGAACCTACTCTAGCTTATTATATTTAATTCAAGTGAGGAAGGCCTTTGATAGTTATAAAGAAAAAGCTATCAGAACAGGTTTGATTCGACTGAAAGATGGGGAATCCATAACAGATCACATCGATTTATTCAGTGTTCATCTTCCTTATAGACGAATGGGTGAAAAGGCGCTGGCATATTTGTTAAGACATGAGTGGAGGGATCTCCCACGGTGGAATAAGGTCATAAAAGAAGTGGGATTACAAGAAACAGCCCCCAAAGACCCCAGAGGCACCATTGAATCAATTTTGGCTGACACTGAATTTATGAAAGCTGACGAAAGATTCAGGCGAGCATTTATGCAAACATCTTTCTACAATGAAGTTTTTGAAAAGAAAATGGCGAGCTCACTTGAAGCATCGACCATAATCGGCAATCTGTATACTGCGTCAATGTATATGGGTTTTAGAAGCTTATTGGAATTTGAATACAAGAAGGGCACTGATCTTCAGTGTAAGAGAGTAGGGTTCGGATCATACGGTAGTGGTAGTAGCGCGATGGTATTTACTGGTGTGATTCAGTCTGAATACAAGGAAATCGTAGAGGGAATGAACCTCGAGGAAGAAATAGGACCCAGAAAAAAGATTTCAATTCACGAATATGAAAGACTTCGCGGAAATGAAAGAAATTTCGATACCTCTCTTTTACCTGTCCACAACGAGTTCGTCCTAGTAAAAATAGGTGGCACCACTGCTGATAAGGCAGGGTTTAGAGAGTATAACTTTACCAACTAAAGGTATTATCATCTTGGTGGTACATGCATGCGTGATATATAGCACATATACGAGTCCCTTGGCTGTTGCTTTCTGTGAGATTGCTATTAGGAATTATGTCAACTAACGATTTTGAATTCGACTCCTTTTGCCTCTAGAAAGTCGATTAAGCGTTTTGCATGAGTCGCATTTTCCATTTCAAGACTTAAGTATACACCCGCAGTTCCAGCAGAAATATTGGGACTTAATCTATCATGGTCGACTTCGACAATATTAACACTTAGTTCTGCAATACTATCCACTATGGTCTTCAATGCTCCGGGTCTATCTGGTAACTGGATAAAAATTTTAAGCATCCTTCCCATATGCATAAGACCCTTTGCTACTACTTGTCCGAGCAGATACATATCCACGTTACCCCCAGATAGCAAGGCTATAACATTCTTATTTTTGTTTGGGTGACCATTTGATATTAAATAAGCGAGGCTTGCTGCCCCTGCAGGTTCTACAACCAGTTTTGCTCTTTCCATGAGCAAAAACATCGTTTCAACTATCGATGAATCCTCGACTAATCTTAGGTCGTCTAGGTATTTGCTTGCTATTTCGTAAGTGAGTTTGCCAGGTGATTTTACGGAGATGCCATCTGCTATGGTATATCCTGCTTTTACATGTTGCAAAGAGCCTTTGGCTAGAGATTCTTTCATAGCGGGAAATGCTTTGGACTCTATCCCAACTATCTTTACATTGGGATTTTTTGCCTTTATTGCTATTGCGACACCCGCAGCAAGCCCTCCACCACCCACAGGCAGATAAACTTCGTCAATTTCACGGAGATCCTCCAACAATTCCAGACCGATTGTTCCCTGACCAGAAATTATTTGAGCGTCATCAAAAGCATGAATGACCGTGCGTCCCTCCTCCTTTGCTATTTCCTGTGCTGCAAGCCAGGATTCCTCATAATCTAACCCGCGTAGAGTTACCTTCGCTCCATATGATTTTGTAGCAGCTACTTTCGCCGGAGACGCATTCTTCGGCATCACTATAGTACATGAAATATTCTTTTTCAATGCAGCATATGCAACTCCCTGGGCATGATTGCCTGCCGAGGCAGCAATGACGCCGTATTTGCGCTCTTCATTCGATAGCATGCCGAGTTTAACGAATGCTCCACGCACCTTAAACGAACCCGTTTTTTGCAAAGATTCAAGCTTAAGAAAGATGTTTGTACCTGTTAATTTAGAAAACGTGTCAGATCTTTGCAATGGTGTTTTTCTGACAGCTTTGTTTAGCAAGTCCCTTGCTTTGAATATATCTTCAATAGTAGGGAATCCATGCTTCTCATTTGCACCCAGTATATGCCCGGCCTTCATCTAGGATCTGACAATGGAATCCACTTAAGTGCCATAATTATAATATTGTGATTGGTTTAACTGACAAAAAAATGATATTAGTGCCTCTTAGTTGTGAAAGGAGGTACAGATACATTGTCATCTTCTTCGAAGAGGAAAATTCAGATGCCTGCAGCTGCTCGAACCGGATTGGCGTTGCTAATAGTAGGAGCTATATTTGTGGGAGTGGGAAGCTATACGCATAGAGGCGGATTTTCGCTTTATGGACTCCCGATGGTCATGGTAGGGTTTTCATTATATTTAGTTTCATCTATTATTACTGCGAGGAAAAGGCAATAGGCCAAGTAGTAACAGGGATAACGAGGTGAGTGGTAAGAGTAACAATCAATAATATTTGTTATTGATCGATCAAGTAAATTGCCGGTTTGAAGGGTCTAGCAAATTTTGCTTTGTGCTTTGGATCATATTCTGACTGATCAGTATCATCTTCCGAATATACCAATATCTCAGGATGTTCGTTTCCACTTTCTAAAGATAATAAGTTTCTAGCATCCTCTATTGGAAGTTTTTCATCGAAATTCTCGAATCGTAGTCGCCTGTTTCTTGTTTCAATTGGATCGGATAGAATATCTTCGATCATTTTTCGCACCATATTGGAATCGTTTTTTGCCTTTGTTGTTTCCGGATCTTTAATCAGCTGTTTCATGATATCTCCAAAGTTAGGATTACTCTCCAAAAATACGCTCGAGAGAATCTTATTATATACTTTTAATTTCCAGCGTGCAGCAGTATAAAAAATTATTTTTTTTGGATTAATCCTCGTTACTTTGACAATCTTCTGAAGATCAAAAATCAGATTCATAATTAGCTGCTCCGATTCTTCAGCGACGATATCTATCTTATCTTCGTCAGCTGATGGCCAACCAGCAAAAATGATGGAAGTAGATGAATTATCAATTTTCTCCCAAACTTCTTCACTTATAAATGGGGCAAACGGTGCCAGCATCCTAATACGGGTATTAAGAAACGTTGAAAGAGTATATTGAACGGAAGAGTTTTCGCGCTTCTTGGCTTTTACTCTCTTTTCATACCATTGCAGATCATGATCTAGAGAGTATATTATGTTATGGGCCGCTTCTCTCACACGTAACTTATCCATTGACATCGTAGTATCTGCAACGGTGCGCTGTAACCTGCTGAGTAGCCACCGGTCTACTAGTTCTTCATTTATTTTTGCTCCTTTTATTTGTGATTGTGAGGAGTTTGTAGAAGATTCTATTCCCATGTCATATATATCTTGTAACTTGGACCGAATTCCTTTTACCGTATCGAATGAAAAATCGGCATCTTGTAAGAGTTCTGCAGAAATAAGCATTGCTAAACGGATCGCATCTGCACTATGTTCTTTGATGGCATCACGAAGTGGAATAATATTTCCAAGCGATTTTGACATCTTCTTGCCGTCCATCAAAACGGAGCCATTTACAACAATCTGCTTTGGCCAATTCTCTCTGTCAAAAATTGCTACATGGCCGAAAATAAAAAATGACAGATGGTTTGGAACTAGATCCCTTCCAGAATGTCTTGAATCCACGGGATAAAAGTAGGTAAATTCTTGCCTTATCTGCTCAAGTAATGCTGTAGAGATATTGCACTCTGAAGCGACCTCCACAATGTTGCCCCTCCCTAGTAAGACATAATCAAACACTGAATCCTTTAGATTATTAACATCAATGATTGATTTATCATTAACATACTTTGCCAATATGTAGTATGCCATATAGATAACAGAATCTGAGAGGCTTTCAATAATCCAGTCCTGATCCCAGGGTAACTTAGTACCCAACCCGGTTTTTCGAGCGCAAGCCCTCTCTCTTAACCAATCTAGTACGTAGTTAAATTCCTGCCTAATCTCTTCTGGAACTATTTCCATGTTGTTAACGCATTCATGTGCTAAATTCTTCCATTTTGTGTCCCCATAATTCAGAAACCATTGATCATTTAACAGTTTAACAACACACCGTGTACCGCACCTGCATCTGACAGGTTTATTTATCAATTCAAACATTATATCAGCATCACCACTCATGAGAATTTCACTTTTTACCTTGTCCTTTGCTTCAGAAACAGGCATACCACCATACTTTCCTGTATTTTGAAGCATCTTTCCTTTGTAAAATTCATGTGAGTAGAGTTCGTTAGTAGCTTTTTCGATTTCAGTATCTGTCTGATCCTGTATGTTGAATTTGTTTATGATCTGCTTAGAAGGTATTACGTCTATACCAGAGTAGTCATCGGATTCAATTACTGCAATAGGTTTTACCTCAACAGATCTTAATCCAAATTCCTTTTGAAGTGAGACATTATTTTTCAGATCTTCAAGTGCCCGATAATCATATGGTGCATGAGCTGGAACAGACATTACGAACCCTGTACCGTTATCGGCCTCAACAAATAGGGCAGGATAGAGTGGTAGCGAGACGTGAGTAACTGGGTTTTTAGCCAATGTCCCAACTAGTTCTTTTCCTAACACGTAAGACTCGATTGTGACTTTACGATTTAGAAATTCTAATTTTTTAACTGCTTCCTTGCTTACGATCCATCTTTCGTCCTTGTCTTTGAGACAAATTTTGACGTATTGTATATTGGGGTTAACCCATAGATTAGTAACGCCAAAGATAGTTTCTGGTCTCAAAGTGGCCGTCGGAATTATGTACCCATCACCCAGCCTGAACTTAATCAGAGTATATTCATTGAAGGCAGGTTCAACATCGCCTATGGTATCGTGCTGACTAACAGGATTTTGATCGTTTGGGCACCAACCGACCGGATGCGAGCCTTGTACTATTAGTCCTTTTTTCCGCAATGTCCTAAACTGCCAAGAGATAAACTTTGAATATATCATGTCTACGGTACTAAACTCGCGCCTCCAATCTATTGAAAATCCCAACTCTTTCATTCCTAGCCTGATCTCATTGTGAAAGTAGCTCGCGATTTTTACAGGTTCGACAAAACTTGTAATTGTGTCGTTTGGAACGTGGTAAACCTTATCGAAGGTTTCCAACAAATCTTTATCCCGAGATGCAACTCTACGCGACATGGCAAGAATAGGCGTACCTGTGTAATGGAAACCCATTGGGAATAAGACATTGTAACCTTTCATCCTCATGTAACGGGCATGTACGTCAGCAAGAGTGTATGTTCTTCCATGACCAATATGTTGAGGAGAGTTTGGATAGGGATATGCTACGGTTATGAAATATTTCTTCTTTCCAATATCCGGATCTGCTTGGAAGATCCTTTGCTCTTCCCATCTGTCTCGCCACTTTTCTTCAACTGACTTCCAATCTATTCTGTTCCTCTCTCCCTTCTTCTTATTGTCCCCATTATTTTTATTATCGATACTGGTCATGGTTCGATTACTTTTATTATTATCCTACATACTACTTTTCAGGACTAATTCTTCTACTGAAACCAAAGCAGTGCTTATCTTGTCCTTAAATCTACCTCCGCCCTGTCCAAATCTACCATCGCCACCACCTGAACCTCCTAATTGAACAGAAATTTGCCTTGCGATGCTGGCAGCTTTTATTTTTTTCTGTGCTTGTTCGCCAACAAATACAATTACACGTATTCCTTCACCTTTTGATATAAACGCCACATAGATCAGAGATGGATCACTTTCAATAGATTTCTCTCCTACAGAAATATGATATTCCTCATCCATTTCATTATCACGTACATGATAAAACTTGATGCCATCTGAAGATAATTGCTTTGCCTCCTCAGAGACAGATTTTGCTATTGAGGGAGTAATTTTTCGAAGCATAGTTTTTACCTTCTTTTTTGCAGCCTCAGCCTCATCTATACTCTTTTGAAGAGACTCGACAACCTTTTCCTTACTGGAGCCTAAAGACTGAGCGATCATCGTAAGCTGGTTTTCTTGCTTTTGGATATAGTTCATAGCGGCCTCCCCAGCAACAAACTCTAATCTGACAACTCCATCCTGAATCCTTTCAGATTTAGTAATTTTAATAAGTCCTATTTCACCGGTTGTGCTAACATGCGTTCCACCACAGGCTTCGATATCCCAGTTTTCTATATTTACAATTCTGATATTGCTGGTTGGGACAACACCACCCTGATATATTCTAAAAGTGTAGTCCTGCTCTGCATCAACACGGTCATAGATCTTGATCTTAACTGGTAAATTTTGTCTAATTACATTGTTTGCAGTCTTTTCAATTCTTTCAACCTCCTCCCTGTTGAGAGAGGAATGGTGAGTAACATCAAGTCTGGCATAATTTTCCTCTTTGAATGCAGAATTCTGCCATACCCACGATCCAAGGTTAAATCTCGCCGAGGTATTAAGCACATGAGTTGCAGTATGATGTTTAGTGATTAATTCGCGCCTTCGGTCATTTACTGTTCCATGCACGGTTTTGCCTTCTATGAAATCTAATGGACCTTGTAGTTTATGAACTACGATATCTGCTTGTTTTATAACTTCAAGTACTTTTACGCCGTCAATCTCTCCCGTGTCTGGTTCTTGTCCACCACCCCGCGGATAGAACGCAGTCTGGTCTAGTATGATAAATTTTTTATCGATCACCTTAAGAATCTTGGCACTAAATTCACGGATTGACTTGTCTTCGTAGTATAATAGCCTGGTCGGCGCAACACCATCTAAGCCGTAGATTGGCTTTTGAGCTTGAGCTGCTGCTTGGCTAGTATGAAGTTCAGCGAGCTTTGTGTAAAAAGTAGGCGGGATACTGTCTATTGCTCCCATATCGACCAAAAAGTCTGGAGTAACACCGTCAGATTCGTACATTCTAATAAGATCATCCACCATCAGCTTCTTCTCAGTACTTTTTATTGAATTAGCAATCGCTTCCATCCTTTCCCTAGATCCTATATACCTACCAGATTCAATCTGAAGAATTGTCCTGACATCTTCTCTGTGTTCCTCAAGTTCTGGATACATGTGCTTGACATAATCAATATGCATATCAGCAATATCTTCGAGTTTCATGCTCCAACCTAATCTTTCCAAAATCGAAAGTGCCCTACGTAGAATCACTCTTAGATTATAGCCTCCTCCCACGTTTGATGGGAGTGCACCATCAGAGATGGCGAACACAAGTGTGCGAGTGTGATCTGCAATAGTATAAATTGCCTCGTATGGGGCAGTCATTTTTGTAAGTAGGTCATCGGAGATTTTTAGTTCCTTAGCAATGAGTGACTTTAGTGCGTGAATGTCTCCACTCATATAGTCAAGTTTAGTAGAAACTGCTGTAAAATATTTGGATAGAATTTCTGGACTTTCAGAGGTTCCAGAATTGTCAACTAATTTTCGCACCACGGGACCAAAAGAACAATCATAACTTGTCGGTGTTCCCATTGTTATCCATGAGAGTCGCTCAAGTCCGGCTCCCATATCAATAATCTTATTGGTCATTACTCTATAGTCGTTCTCGTTCCCCTCAAATTCGGTAAAAACAGCATTGCCTAGTTCAAGTCCACTCACAAAATATTCTAGAGAGTAACCAAAGGCACCCGCACCCATCCATACATCTTCTACAAAAGTGATCTCTTCTTTTCTTATCCCAAGGGCGTTTGTTAGCATTCTATAATCAAGTTCGATGCACTTATCTTTCCAATAGCCACCCTGTGCGTCTGCATTGCAAACCTGGCCGATCATACAGAAGCTTGTATAATGTCTGCCACTCAAACCCACATTTTCTATATCGTTAAAGCGCAAACACATTTGCGGAACAATAAGTGGATTTGTAGGCAGCTCAAAAATAACCTTGTCCCCGATTACTCTTTGGAAATCGACAATGGATGCTATTGTAAAATAGAGATCATCGCGCCACCTGCAGACTACAGGATATCGTCTGATTATCGAGTGTGCGTTGGATTGAAAGTATTCTTCTATTTCTTTCCAAGCGTTGATGTAATCAAGTCTTTTATTTGTAGGAGGTTCACCTATAAAACCGTAGTACTGGTGGTCTGGACAAACCTGCTTCTCATTCAGGGACCAAAAAAATTTACCGCAATTATTGCATCGTTGACGCTTGAAGCCTAATCTGTCAAATAACGAAACCTTGTAATATCTATCTGGGTCTGATGAAAAGATAGCAGTAAGTTCTTTTTTTCCCAATGCTTGCTATCCCTAGTGAAATACACTATTAATGCTTTTATTATTATTAGCATTTTCAGTATTGAAAAATCTTAGTTTCTCAATCATCTCTGGGGCTATAACCCCCGCCTTGTTATCCTCGCCGTTGAATAATATAAGTGAAGGCACTACACTGCCGATGTTCATGCAAATCTATTCAAATTCTTCTTTTTATCTATTAAACTACACTAACAGATTGCAATCTCATAGGCATTACTAGAACATAATTTCACTTGTCAGTATTCTTGGGGGAATTGGTGATGAGGACTATAATATCGTCGTCATTGTCCTCACTGTGAAAGACTTAAAGCACTTACCTTAGAATAAAGGATAAATTGAAAGTATCAGTCTTGGGCGCTGCCAAAGAGGTCGGCCGTTCAGCGTTCCTTGTAAATGTGAATAGTACAGGCATTTTAATGGATTATGGTGTACTCTTGAAAAGAGAACCAATCTTCCCCATGCATGTCAGGCCGAAAGATGTTGACGCTGTAGTGATTACTCATGCTCATCTAGATCATTCCGGATTTGTCCCATCCCTGTTCTTGTCTGAATCAACATCAGTACAAGCACTGGGTACGCCTCCTACATTTGAGCTGTCAAGATTATTAATCGAGGACATGATAAAAATATCAGGGTTCTACCTACCCTTTGAATATATTGACGTAATAACAATGATGAAAAATTCCAAGAATTTGCAATACAAGGAAACATACATGGTAAACGATGTCAAAGTAATTCTGCATGAGTCTGGCCATGTGTTGGGCGGTGCTTCGGTTATTTTAGAACATAATGGTAAACGGATATTCTATACTGGAGATATTAATACAAGAGGCTCAAAATTACTCAGACCTGCCGATTTGGACTTTGGTGAGATTGATTTAATGATCATAGAGAGTACTTATTCTCAGAGTGAGCAGATGCCACGAGATCAGGCTGAAAAAGAGTTACTGGAGTTCGCCTACGATGTACTTGAGAGAGGTGGAACACTGTTTATCCCCGCGTTTTCTGTAGAAAGAGCTCAGGAAATTGCAACCGTTCTAAAATCTAACAATTTTCGACACAAAGTTGTAATGGATGGAATGGCTCTTAAAGCAAATCAAATTATGATGAAACATCCAACCTTCCTCAAGGATGCCGAAATATTCAAGCGAGCAATCAATGAAGCAGAATGGATAAGTGGGTGGAATAGAAGAAGGAGTGTTGTTAAGGAGCCCTGCGTCATCATCTCTCCTGCTGGGATGTTGGTTGGAGGCTCTGCAGTGTTCTATTTGCAAGAAATTGCCAAGAGTGATAAAAATGGTGTTGCAATGGTATCATATCAGGGCGAAGGCACACCTGGTCGAACACTTCTCGATCGGAGAGTGGTAAGTTTTGATGGTAGAGAAAGAAAATGTCTTGCTGATGTGAAACGGTTCGAATTTTCCGGACATAATAGTAGGAGCGAATTATTCGAAATTCTTGAACATATAAAAGGTAACCCAAAGGTGCTTACCGTCCATGGCGATGGACCTTCATGTACTAAGTTTGCAGAAGAAATCAAAATCAAATATGGATTTGAATCAAAAGCTCCGGATACAGGAGAATCAATTGAAATATGAGTTGGTACTAGGCCTTACCGGTGTCATTTCATTACTCTGCTTTTTTAACATCGTCTGTCGATATAATGAAGTAACTCTCCATTCCAAGCTGCGCTGCATTATTCTCCCGAAAGTTTTCATACTCTTTTGCGAACACTAAAATTATTATTATTCTTTGCATGATGAAGTGATAATGAGAACAGATTCTTCCAACTCAACTTGCTGGCGGCAATATGCTATTCTTAATAAGCATATTTTGGGGATCATATTTATAAATTACCCGATTTTTTTTATCACAATTGATAATCAAGAATACTGATCCGTACAAGATGAAGAAATGTGTATCATGTAAAAATGATATCCCACTAAATACAAAGTACTTTACATATCCATTATCTTTACAGCAGGTCTGTCTTCCCTGTGCTGAAAAGGAGATCCCAAAGACAATTGAAATCTTACAGAAGGACTTAAAAAAAATAAAAGACGAAGAAAGTAACAAAGTTCAATAAGGTTGACAATACATTAATCTTGACCATATCTTTTAACCCAGAGATCAGCATTAACAGCGGCCAAATGTTTCTCTGGGAGCAAATAGGTAATTCTTGGTATGGCACATACGGAGATCACATCATTAAATTTTCTACCTCATGGACAAACAAGAGTAGCTGTATCGATAATAGCAAAAATAACGCTATCCAATTCTATTCCTATCCTGAGGTCAAGGGATGGGAGAGAAAAGTCTTTAGACTCGACGACGACATTGAGAAAATATTATCGACTCTTTCAAATGATACTCTGGTCTCTAAGACAATAAGAAAATATCCTGGTCTTCGATTGATGCGACAAGAACCTTATCAATGCATTTTTTCCTTTGTATGTGCCAGTAATACTAACATTTTGATGATCCGTAAAATGCTCAAGAACCTTTCAAAAAAATTTGGTTGTAAAGTAATATTTGACGGAAAAGAATTTTACACGTTTCCTTCTGTCAACAGTCTAAATAAAGCAACCATTAACGAGTTGCATTCGTGCGGTGTGGGATATAGAGCCAAGGCAATTAAAGCACTCGCAAACCATATCGTCTCAGGCAATCTCGATATAGATTACTTGATTCGTATTAGGTATTATGACGCAAAAGAAGAACTCTTAAAAGTATATGGCATCGGCAACAAAATTGCTGATTGCATCTTATTATTCTCGCTCGAGAAACTCGATGCCTTCCCTATTGACGTCTGGATTTTGAGGGCGCTCTCTCGATATTATAGCTGGCTCTTCAATGAAAGTGAAAACAAGTTCAAAATGACTGAAAGAATAACTATAAATCAATATAAAGTCCTTTCAGCGACTATCAGGAATTATTTTGGCAAATATTCTGGATATGCACAGCAATATATCTTCTACTACATGCGTGAAATTGCGGGTAAAAAATGGTAAGAGTCGTGTTAAAAACAGGTCGTCCCTTCGTCCAAGATAGATTCCCTTTGGTATCGTTATTCTATTAAATTTTTATATTTATTAAAACAGAGCAAACTACTGATCTGCGATTAGAGAAAAGAAAAAATAGAATATTGACTAAACAAGACAGTCCTTGACTTTCAGCTGGACTATTTGCTGGGATAGCGGTTTGTTAAGCAATACAATAATAATATTAAAAACCGTACCGCTATGAACCGATCTCCGCTTACCCCTTCTCAGTATTTTTTTACCCATTACCTCGTCTCCTATTTAATGTACTTCGATACTTCGGTTAATATTAGTTGATTCTACAATAAAAAATAAATTAATAATATGACGTGACTTCAAAGATACTAACAGCTTTAATTCATATACTTAAAACGAATTATATTATATTATATGACAAGAGGTATTGACAGAGAGGATATTTGCAATCCTCATTATATTTTTAACGAAAAAGATGGAAGGTACCTTTTTGGCGATTACTCGCCCTTTGACGAAAACAAGAATTTTATTAATATGCTTAAAGACTTCGTGTCTGTCTCGAGTAATATTATTCATATTCATAATAATGTTGCAAGGCTACACCTTGTATTCAGAAATTACGAACTTTTACAGAACGAGATGATGACAAACATTGAGCGGTTTAAAACTTCAACTGAAACGTTGTTGGATGGCTTTCAAAAGAAATATCATGAAGACATAATAACCGCTATGTTTCCAACTCATGCAGATGCAGATCTTTTTTTCCAATCAAAGAATGCGCTAATGCGTCCTCTTGCAAATACCAAAACCGAATACTCCGGATACTTTGAGAAGTATAAGCATTATATTCAATCAAAGATACTAGGGTCCTACAAGAATGCAATTATTCTTTTACAAACATGGTTATCAAAGGATCTCGATAATTTACCTTACACGCTAATTTCAGACGCTCTGAATGTCTTGATGATTTCTATTGATAATGAAGACGAAAGCCTGTACAACACTTCCCGCACGACCACACTTAGAGTCCTATCGCATGGAGACATTGCTAACAGCGCCGCTGGTTTTCACTCTTGCGTCTCATATTCTTTCCTAATTGATTGCTCCGCCATAGAATTTTGGAGTCATAGGCGAAAAGTTTCAGATCTGGGAATAGACAATCTGCTCATACCAGTTGGTTTCAAGACTCCTATGTCTGAAAAATTTAAGAGGTCGTTTAGGTTTGTTTCTGGAAATAGTAGCAGTGGCGATAGTAAGAATGCGGATAACGGGGCTCGTACCGAAAAAGAACCTGAATACCTTTCGTGCGACAATTATTACCTCGTCCAGGCAAAATTAGAGGGCGAGAATATATTATCAATAACTCTTGCTGATGATCCTACAAAACTAAGTAACAAAGTGATAAGGATCGATTATGGCGTGTCTTATTTTGAATATGAGGATTTTGTCACAAATGCTGAATTCTATAACAAGCTAATATCTGAAGGCAAACTACCAACCGTCGTATACGTTGAGAACGAAGAAAGATATACATTAAATCTCCTTCAAAAAGAAATTCAACAAATTACGGATATTTCAAAAATCCTTTTTCTTGGTAAGCTGGTAGCAGACAAAATAAGGAATCTTTCGGATCCTAAATTAGCTACGTCTAAGCTTACTACAATTAGAGTAGATGATAGAAATGCGATATCGGTTAACTCTATTACCGCCTTGCCATCATCATCTTTATCGTCATCTTCTCCATTGTTAGTTTATGACGAGGAGCTAGTAATCTCCTTTCTGGAATCACTCGCAACAGGCTTCGCCCCATTAATAATAAAATTGAGAGAAAAAAGTCCAGTTAAAGGTGAGTTAATTCTTAGACATGAAATGGATAACAAACTGGGAGAGGAATACGTAATCAGACCAGAGGAATTGTATGTACAGTTATCTACTACAGATGTAGCCAAAAAGGTAGCTGCTATACTCGGAGTATCAACCGACTCGTCCTAAAATGAAACTACTAATGCTACTGCAAACTGCCAGTGACCACCCATTACTAAGATGAGAGAATACCCAATTGACATTTCTTGGATTTTCATATTGCGCGTTATTACGTGATCTGACATTGCCGACCAATATCAGATATGGCTAACACTACCTCTTCCACAGTTAAGGAATAGATAATATTTTTTTCCTTACGTATAGTAATTTAAATTAAGTCTCGGTTTTTAATATTGTAACCATCAAATCTTGCATAAAGGCGCCTGAGATCATTTTATTTCCTTCGCAAAAGTTCTGTATATAAACAATGCATCCTCTTCGTCTTTGGCCCCGACTATTGTAGCAGCGCCGCTTGTGAGAAAACTGATTGATAATTTGTTAGGATTTGTACTTATTGCAGTTATCCCCAAATTACCTCTCATTTTAACATCATAACCCAGTGATTCGGCATTCTTCACTATTCCGGTCAGATTGATTGAGGCAGGAGGTGTTGACGATGGACTAACAGTATATGTTCTCTTGCCTCTATCTCTACCACAGAGCTCTTCAATTATCAGTTCTTCCTGTTGTAAAACAACTTCTTTCTTACTCTCTTTTTTTGGTCCACATGAAGAGCATTCCTCATGTCTAAACATCTGGATCTTGTCAAATGACAGTTCGTTCAAGTCTATATAGAGCAACTTGTTTACAAGTGTAGGATGTTGGCCTGTAACAATCTTGACTGCCTCCGACACTTGAACGCCGGCCACCAAATAAAGTATTGATGGATGTACTCCTTCGGTACTACAAGTAGGCATGTCTTCCTCAGCCAATGCGGGGAACATACACCGTAAACATGCAGATTTATTCGGTAATATAGTACAGACTGAACCTAACATTCCCAGTGCTCCGGCGTAGATAAACGGGATATTGTACTTGATACATGCATCATTAAGAGCATATCTCGCATCAACACTATCAAGTGCATCAATTATGATATCCATTCCTTTGACGATGCTTTCGGCCGTATATTTGGTAATGGAAAGAGGAATTGCCTCGATTTCAACATGAGGATTTATTTTTTTCAGACGCTCTGCGGCGACTTCAACCTTGACTTTACCTATGTCGTCTTCATTGTAAAGATGTTGTCGATGTAAGTTTGAAATTTCAACAACATCTCTATCCACTATTTTTAGTTTGCCAACACCCATTGCTGCTAATTGAGTTACGACAGGGTTTCCGATCCCTCCGACCCCGACCACACAAAGTTTAGCATCTCGCAGCTTTTCCATTCCAACGAATCCTATTTCTTCGAGCATTATCTGCCTGGAATAGCGTTGCATATCTTCGTTCGTCAGCTCCGTTCCCCCGGCCACTGCTGGCAATATATACAAGGAATCCCCGTCTTTGAGGAGTGTTGACATGCCATCACTGCTAAAGCGCATATTCCTGCCGTTAATGTAAATATTGATCAGGGCACGTGGCTTACCATTCAGATCAAATACCCTACGTTTAAAATCGTCTCCCAAAATATCAGAGACCTTGGCAAATGCTTCATGTAGGTCATGAGCTTCTAATGAAATTTTTTTCTCCCCCGTTCCTTTATTGAGGACTGATGGAATGATGAATTCAATATTAGCCATTTTGAATGTTTATGTCAACCAATGCAGATTCATCATGTAATTATCTAATCATTGCTAAAACTGTTTGCACGTCCGGCTTTACAGCGCTAAGTTTTGGAAGCACAGCTGTTATCGCTTCTGTTGCTTTTAACCCATTTCCTGTAATATAGCAAACTACTTTTTCATCCTTGTCGATTTTACCTTCTTCAACCATCTTTTGAAGTACCGCTACCGCTACTCCACCAGCAGGTTCTGTAAACACGCCTTCTGTCTTGGCCAACATTAGTATCCCATCAATAATTTCGTCATTAGTAGCCTCTTCTGCAATTCCGTTATACTGCCTTAATCTTCTGAGTACATACAATCCATCTCCTGGATCGCCTATCGCAAGACTTTTTGCAATGGTGTCAGGTCTTTCAACTGGTATAACTTCATCACTTTTTTTCTTGAAGGCATCGACTATTGGAGCGCAGCCATGTGGTTGGGCAGCCGTGATCTTTAGATTTGCTATGCTATCAATTAATCCGAGGTTGTGCAACTCTTCAAATCCCTTGCAAATCGAATTTAACATTGCTCCACTTCCAACAGGAATGATAAGATTATCTGGAACCTGCCAATTCAGCTGTTCAGCAACCTCATAGGCGAGAGTCTTTGAACCTTCCACGTAATATGGCCTCATATTTATATTGACTATTCCGATACCTTTCGAGTCGCCGATTACGGAGGCAACCCTGTTAGCATCATCATAAGTTCCATCCACTGCTACATATTCAGCTCCATATGATAATGCTTGTGCGATCTTTATGTTTTCAATATCGGATGGGGCAAAAATGTAGCACGGCAATGCTGCCTTAGCAGCGTGAGCAGCAGTCGCAGAAGCTAGGTTACCAGTAGACGCGCAGCCTACTGCTTTTAATTTAGTTTCTTTGGCCCTAGAAACGGCTACTCCTGCTGGCCTATCCTTAAATGAAAATGTTGGATTTACGGAATCATTTTTAATAAATAAATTCTTCATTCCTCCTAGATGTATGCCAAGCCTATCTGCATGTTGTAACGGAGTAAAACCTGCATTTAGACTCACTATATTGTTTTTATCAGCGATAGGCAGGAGTTCGAAATAACGCCAGTAATTTTTCTCTCGTGATTCGAAGCTGTTCTTTTTTATACTAGAAGGAAACTTGTAGGTAACATCAAGTGGACCAAAGCACTCTTCACATACATATCTAAATTGAGGTTCATATTCTTTTCTGCACTCTCTACATTGTAGCGACTGTATAATGCCCATGTTTTGATTATCAACCTTCTCCAAATGTAGTAGATAAGGTTGGCTAATCACAATTTTAGTAATACTGAATTTTTAAAAAAAATAATCATTATCAATATATTTTCATTTTGTACGTAATAATTGTCATTAACCGATTTTATATAAAAATTCTAATAACTTTGTGTAAGGTCACTCAATTTTTTTCATCAACTAGTTTGTTATGGAAGCACGAGCGGTTGCCAGTATGGCACACAGAGCCTTCTGAATCTACCACATATACCAAAGCATCAGCGTCACAATCCACGCGTATTTCTTTAACAGGCTGGATATTTCCAGACTCTTCGCCTTTCATCCATAATCTACTTCGTGAGGTACTCCAAAACCAAGCGTTTCCTGTTTTTAAGGTATTATCAAGGGCTTCTCTATTAGTATAGGCAAGCATTAGGATATCCTTTGTTTTTCTATCCTGAAGTACCACAGGGATTAGACCATTTCGTTTCGTGAAGTCTATATCTGCTATTGACTTTTTCACATGAATACAATCTCTAGTCCATTATTAAAAATGATTCGGAATAAACTAATTGTTTAGTAATAATGTCAGGGCAATTCGAAGGCATTAGGAACGGCATTATCTCTCAACAATCTGACCTAGCATCTAATGCCACGTACAATTCCAATCCAAGAAAAACATCTGACGCTATTGTGACTCGATTCTCCGTTTAGTTGAGGAATGGCCTTAGATGAAAGGCACATGTACGCAGGTCAGACCGACACTTAGGTACATCATGAAATAACAATTATGAATGAATGAATGAATTAAACTAAATTTAGTTACTAGTAAGGACCTAACCCACGCGAGTAGGTCGCCGAAGTTACTCATCTTCCAATTTATTTCTTATCATGTTCTCTTGTAAATGTTATACCAAATGCCTCGCACTTGAAGCTCGTGGAGTCGGCGGTCCTGTTCCTATTTTCTGTTGACATTGTAAGTTTATCAAACAATTAGGCGTACAGAACTGGCGTTTCTAAAAGATAAGGAGAGGCATGT
>WJXE01000001.1 GCA_009665115.1 Nitrosopumilales archaeon | reverse complement strand
ATCTGTGTGCATTTTCAATGACCTTGGTTATTTCCGCAATTTCAATTTCTGTTACTGGATGCATAGGGATCCCCAGACTCATTTCATTATAATTATTATTATTATTATTATTATTAGTATGGTGTTGTGGTGCTGAGGAAGAGGAGGAGGAAGATAAAGAAGCTAGAGATGAAAATGAAGAATAAGAATTCAAATGAGAAGCTCCTCCATCGTAAAATTGCATACCTGCCTTGATACAACAATCACATACTCCTCCTATTACACGCAACTGATTTACACCATGTACCTTTTCTTCTAAAGCATACCATCTATGTGGAGCGTGAACTACATGTAATCTATGGCTTAACATTTCAAATACTTTCTTCGATGTCCCCTTAGGAATGGTACTTTCTATTGATACAAGTGCTCCATTCTTTTTTGCTTCCCTCGAAATTTTCTCAACTACAGATACTAAACCGTCTATTTGAGGTGAGAACATATCATCGGGCCTGTGTGTAGAAACGGTTATTATATATACATCAAAATCGTTAAGTTCGCTACTACTAAAGGTAGCATCATCAGCTTTCTTTATTCCTGCTATCTTTTCAGCCCGTTCCATTGCCTTTGCACTAATGTCGTATCCATATGTGTCAAATCCTCTCTCTTTCACATACTTTGCCACAGGAAGTCCTAACTGTCCTAATCCAACAACTAGTACCTTTTCGAACCTAGATGGTGTGTATGCCTGCCTTTCATTAATTTTCTGCAACTAACTCGTAATATCCGAGAAGTATGATTATTAAAGAATTAAGAAACAAAAGACGATAAATAATTCACTATTAAAATTTATGTTTGGCGACTATAGACGATGGAATCGTGACTATAATATAATAAATAGTGATGCAATTTCAAAATCTGATGATTTTTGCTAAAAATCGTTCCCTTGCATTGTTTTTGCGAATGTATCTAGCAAGAACTGTCTACAAAATTTATTATTCCAACAGCTCTATCTGTATTATAGCCGTTTGCTCAATAAAATTAGGGACTTATTGAATCCAACTCTGGAAAAAGTCGGTACGGTTTTCACTTCTACGGGAGTATCTGCTAACGGTTGGACTTGTTTAAGTCTCTGTGCTCTAACATTAGCTGGGATCGTGTATGCGACGAGGGCATTCACGGCAGGCTTTTCATGGTTTTATTTACCGGTCATCGGCAGCCTTCTGCTCCTGATCGGAGGTTTTTTTGACATAGTAGACGGGAGTGTCGCTAGGAAGACAAAGCAGTTGTCTCCGAAAGGATCGTTTCTTGATTCGACAGGCGATAGAATATCTGAATCTGTGATATTCATCGGAATAGCCGTAGGAAACCTTGCTGAACCGATATGGTGCATGGTAGCATTGTCTTTGTCATTACTTGTGAGCTACGTTAGAGCGAAAGCGGAATCACTCGGCGTCGATTTGGCAGGGTTGGGTGTTGGGGAAAGAGCAGAACGATTGTTAATACTTGCAATAGTGAGCTTGTTACCAATTGCCAATGCAATGCAGTGGGCAGTTATGCTCGTCTCAATCGTTGCAGCTTGTACAGTTATTCACAGAATTGTTGCAACATCAAAAAAGTTATCGCAGTCTGCCAGTCGTACGTCGGTCTGACTCTGACCTCACCTTAACTATGCCCCTATGGACTGCACAAGAGACGCAATAGAATTTTACATCTGTCGACGGTGCTATGTATGCCCCTTGTGACTTAAGCTCCTTCGCAAGGGTAGGTTCAACCAAAGTAATCCGACCCGTTACCTTTTTCGCTTTGTCGCGAGGAACCATGGCGCCACATTGACTGCAATGGACAGTGCCAGAGCTACCCTTTCCGCCCTTTGTCCTGCCCCTGCTAGCTCGTTTCTTTGGCATAATTAAGGAGTAATTTTTTCCATCCTTTAAATCTTATGATATTCAAAACTCCGTCCAATACAAAAGGTACATGACTCACCAAAGTGGCAGGCTCAAGATCACTATTAATACAAGCAATGGCCGTCATGCTGGCTAGATCGATTTATCATATTGTTACCTAAGTTATTCTATGCCTGATCTTAGCACGAAATCAGTATATCGCATACTGATGCCTGCCGGAATTGTCATTATACCTGCTGGAATTGCTTCTAGTGTTTACACACTAACTCCTGTTGATGTACCACTTAATGGAACACTAAGACACGGACTAACCGATACACTGACGCCGGATGAATAGAGGGAGCACAGCAGGCGTTACTCTGAATGGATCTATCTTCAACATAGTTATCACAGATCCCAACAAACGACTCATTGAATCGCGAAAGCGACATCTCAAGTTTTCGGTATGACCTTCATGCTCAAAAAGAATGGCAGTATACAATCGAAATTAAGAATATCGGTGCCTCTGTCTTAACAATAGGAGAGCACGCAGAGACTAAGGGAAATATAATTGCCCTTAGCGGCCAACTAATACTGGTAGCCACAGGCATGATTGTAGCCGGGTTTGGGCTTAAAATAAGAAACCGCCATTGTCAAAGAAATTCTGCTCTTTCATAAGATCCCAAGATTTTGATAAATGCAGCTTTCTTTTTAATTGATTCCACAGCCTCCTTAATGATTTTATTATCAATATGGCCTTCAAAGTCCACATAAAAGTTATATTCCCAAGGTTTTTCCTTTTTGGGGCGCGATTCTATCTTCGTAAGGTTAATCTTTCGATTTGCGAATTCCTCCAAAATACTGTAAAGGGCACCTGGGATATGCTTGACTGAAAATATCATGGATGTGCCATCATGACCAGTAGACGTTGTTCGTGTTTTTGATATTATTAAAAATCTTGTAAAATTGTTTTTATTATCCTCGATTCCCTCTTCTAAAATATGCATATCATATAACTCTGCAGCTCTGCTACTGGCAATCGCAGCTACTTCCATATTCTGTTTTTGTTTGATCATTTTTACGGCACCAGCCGTATCGTAGGCTGCAACGGCCGCTAGTTTCCTTTCTTGTAAATAACGTCTGCACTGGGCAAGAGCTTGTGGATGTGAATATACCGACCTAATATTCGAACCTCCGCCCTTATTAACGATAAGGCAATGTCTAACCCTCAGGTAGATTTCACCGGATACTACAAAACGCGTATCTAATAGCAGATCATAGGTTTCATTTACACTACCTTCTATTGAGTTTTCAATCGGGACTACACCGAAATCTACGTCACCGTGACTCAATCCATCAAATACATCCTGGAGGGACTTTAATGGTACAAGATTTGAGTTTCGAAAATACTGAATCGTTGCCATTTCGCTGTAAGCCCCGGGTTCGCCTTGAAACGCAACCCGTTCACCTCTGGCAACAAAATCACCTCCCACTTCGATGAACCAATCTGAACGCTTCCTCTCCGTAATCAATTGTCAATTTTCGGTCTTCATTTATTCCACATTCGATACATTTTATGGTCTTGTTGTTTACTCGTACCGTACCCCCACCACAATTGAAGCATAGGGTGTAGATGACTCCAAATTCCTTTTCGTCGATCGTTATGTGGATGGATGAATTCAATAAACTTATTACGCGTCCCCTAATGATATCGCCCACCCGGAATATTATTCGGCTTCTCCGATCTCGTTCACGGCCAGGTGTACTTATCCTAGTTGATGCTATGGCAGAAAAACCGGAGAATGACTTCTTCTCATTTATGTAAAGTATTCTTACAGACATCATGCTGCCAAACAGCATTTCGATGTAGCCTACTATGATGTCGCCAATTCTCGGTAATATAGGAGAATTAATTTTCTCGATCTTCGCTATGCGCTTTTTGAAATCATAAATTTTAGTTCCAACTGAAGTCGATCTTATAGTCCCATCTGAAACATAGGCATATTTCCCGGCCTCGAATTCCTCGATGGATGCGATCTGATCCCCGGGCAGGATTGGCATTCTTGTAAGTTTCCGGCTTTCCATATAGAGTATTAACCGACCCTTTTCGTTATAACTGTTGCATTATAATAATTTATTTATTCTGTGGGCGAGTTCACCAGTAACTTTCGGTCTTATTGAAGCGAAGGTGGCTGGTGGCAGAAATTATTAATCTCTTAGCGATATAAGAGTAGGCAGCCGGAATAGGTGTGATTTAATATGCATGCAGCATTTGTCATTAGACATGTCTGCAATCCTCAGCCCATAGCTAGAAGTTGGAATATAAATTCTGTTGCTTATTTATTCGAGAATGTGAGTCGAACTTTATGAATAATAATTTATCTAACAAACAACCTATTAACAACTTGGATGGAATCTAGGTGTGAGGTTCATAGATTGGTTCCCGTATTACCAGGATATTAGACAGCAATTTGGATATAGTACAGAAAAGGATCAAGAAGCTGCCAACATACTGTCTAAAATGATAAAGAAGAAAACGATCGACATTAAGGTGTTGCAAAGGAAAATAGCTCGAAGGCATGTCATGGCGATAGGTGCTGGAGATAGTTTAATCTCAAATATCAAATTTATAAAGAAAAATCGAAAATTCGTCAAGATAGTAGCAGATGGGGCGAGCCAAGCTCTGATTGAAAACCACATCACGCCAGATATTGTCGTTACCGACTTGGACGGCGACGCATTATTTTTGCGAAAGGCAGAGCGAGCCGGTGCAATCATGGTGGTTCATAGCCATGGAGATAATGTTGAAGAGTTAAAGAAACTTGTGCCGACGTTCAAGCGCGTGATCGGATCTACTCAAGTAATGCCTGTTGAGAACGTCTATAACTTTGGCGGATTTACGGATGGCGATCGATGCGTGTTTTTAGCAGATGAATTTGGAGCCAAAGAAATTGTCCTCGTAGGAATGGAGTTTGGTGATCGTATCGGCGAGCACTCGAAAAAGATAGTAAAGAATATTGAATTAAAAAAGGAGAAGATGAAAGTTGGTAAACGACTTTTAGAAATTCTTGCCAAACGGTCTCATTCACGATTGTTCGACACATCTCAAAGGCCCATCAGAGGATTTACCTCCTTGACTATTCAGTATGATTAGTCGTCAAAGTGGTAGGATGTGAAAAAAGCTATTGGACGTGATCCTAGCGGTCCTAAGAGGAATCACTCGGCTGTTTTCTATAGACATTCGTAGCAATTGTATTATCCGGCAGGCAGAATTAAGTTACTAGAATTAAACAAGAGAAGCATAAGACCCAAGTTAGGAAAGTAGATTTTCTCTGCTCTATCCGCTCTCGATGTGAAAAACTATTATAGCTTCTGTGGCAAAATGCTTGCAATGTCCAGCTACTCTGAAGAGGTCGTTAGACGTGCCGCCGATATCCGTGAATGGCTTACTAAACAGGTCGCTGATAAACAAGAGGAAATCGAAAGGTTACGCACCATGCTGTTCCTTGTCGATATGTTGTTGAAACGGGGCAGCTTCAAAACTGCTGCCAGTCTTGAGTCAGTTACCTCTTCATCGACAATAAAGCCCTCTGATGAATCTTCAACTATTGTGGGCTACCAACAAAATCGGGAGGCTGCGGGTAATGATAACAATGACATAAATGCCATACGAAGAGTCGTTGTTCCAACAGCTGAACAACAGGATAACACATTAACAAGTTTCACGGAAGTTAGACAACTCCGACGTATCAAAGATAACCTTGTGCTCGCCACTGCCACATTGTCACCGACTAGAGTGGAAATCACGCCTGTTGATGGAATCAATCTCAACGTCAATACCCAGCCATTTAAGTCATTCTTTCTGAATAGAATATTGGAAGGAATGAAAGCGAGAGATATTGAAAAGGTAAACCGGGGCGAGATCCAAGAATCTGAATCGTTGAATTATCAGATTGAAGAAAAGGATGGTACTCTGATAAAAAAGATTATGATCAGCAATTACCGTGAAAAAGACCGCCTTAACGAGATTTTCAACACGTCCACCTGGGTTCTAACAAGGATGATGGAAAAGGATGGCGGAAAGTAAAAATGGACAATATAGTCGTTTTGGATTTTGGTTCCCAATATAGCAACCTGATTTGTAGACGAATTCGAGACATAAATGTATATTGTGAACTATTACCTTATAACACATCCATTAAAGCACTAAAACAAATACGTCCGAATGGAATTATTTTCTCTGGGGGACCGGCAAGCGTTTATTTCAATGACTCGCCAAAACCTGATAAAGAAATTTTCGAGTTAGGGATTCCAATCTTGGGAATCTGTTATGGATATCAGCTGATAATAGACCATTTTGGTGGAAAAGTAAAAAAAACAAGTACTAGAGAATATGGTCGCGCTGACCTAATTATTGACAATAAGGGCGATCTGTTCAGCACAATTGACAGTAAGATAAAGTGTTGGATGAGTCATGGAGACGCTGCTGAGAACCTCCCAGAGGGATTCGAAATTTTAGGTCATACGGAGAACTCATTCTCAGCTGCTATAGCAAATCAAGAAAAGAGACTCTATGGAATCCAATTTCATCCTGAGGTAGTTCACACAGAGTATGGAAGTGAGATACTGAAAAATTTCTCGCAAAAGATCAGCCGAGCAAGGCCTTCGTGGAACATGGAAAGTTTTATAGAATCAACCATTGAGGACATTCGACAACGGGTTGGAAATGAAAAAGTACTTTGTGCCGTTAGTGGAGGTATCGATTCCACGACTGTTGCAGCACTATTTGACAAGGCTATAGGCAAAAATCTGAAGTGTGTTTTTGTTAATCACGGGTTACTAAGAGAAGATGAAGAGGTCTTGGTAACCGGGCTTTTCAAAGATTACCTGCAATCGGAAGTGATTTACGTGAATGCAGAAAAACAGTTCCTTCAAAAGTTGAAAGGAGTTTGCGATCCTGAGATGAAACGCAGCATTATAGGTGAAGAGTTTGCAAAGGTGTTTATGGACGTGGTAAAAAAAAACGGACCTTTCCAATGGCTTGCTCAGGGAACGCTCTATCCAGACGTGATTGAGAGCGGAGTATCAAAAGGGCCTGCGTCGGCTATCAAAACTCACCATAACGTTGGGGGGATCCCGAAATGGCTTAATTTAAAGACAATAGAACCATTAAGGACTTTGTACAAGGATGAGGTTAGACGTGTTGCGAAACTGCTGGGTGTTCCAAATGAATTTCTGCAAAGACATCCGTTCCCCGGTCCAGGCTTAGCTGTCCGAATAATCGGAGAAGTTACACGTGAAAAGATACGAATTACCAGACATGCTAGTAAAATAGTTGAGGATGAATTAAATGCTGCCGGATTCTATCATAAGGTATGGCAGGCATATGCTTCAGTGGGAGATGACAGGGCGGTAGGGGTTTTGGGTGATCAGCGTATTTATGGTCATATCGCGACAATTAAAATTGTCGAATCCATCGACGCAATGACTGCAGATTGGACTAGGCTGCCGTACGAAATAATTGGTAAGATGAGTGATAGAATTACAAACGAAGTCGAAGATGTCTCCTGGGTAACGTATGCAGTTTCAAGCAAACCACCAGCTACGATAGAGCCCCAATAGATGGCTGAGTTGGTCTAAAAAGGTTTTTGTGTAATAAGTATACTGGTATACTACTAAGTCAATGAGCTAAGAAATGAGCGGATTTCTCTTAATACCATCCTAATCTAACCTTCAATTTAAGGTATAAAAATAAAAGATATCGAATTACAAGATAGATCTTGTTTCTAGTAAACTTACGAATTCGCAGAAGCCGGTATTTTAAGAATGACATCCAAATCTCCTGTCAAAGTCATCATCTATTAACTCATCCATCGATTGCAATAAGGCTAGTAGGCAGCTTGTATGGCTGGCGAGAGGGCATTTGCGTACTGGGCTTTTTTATGGAACCAGAAAATACTACAGTATTGCTCCATCCTAACTCAGCATCACTCAGAATTCACAAGCTCCCCGGCCTGAGTAATACAAATATTGCAGACACAAATGTAGCAGGTTTATTGATAAGCAGTATACCTTTATCCGAGTAATTTTCATACACTTGTCTATGATACCAATTAACCAGCCTTGGATTGGTGAGGAAGAAAAGCGTGAAGTATTGAGTGTTTTAGATGAAAGTGCTCTTACATCCGCAGCAAAAGATGGCGGGAAACGAGTTCAGGCTCTAGAACGCCTTCTGAAAGATTATCTTAAAGTCCAAAACGTAGTAAGTGTCAATTCTGGAACCGCTGCGTTGTATTCTGCATTGCTCGCCTTGGGGATTGGTCAAGGTGATGAAGTACTACTGCCGTCATTCACATTTGTTGCAACCGCAAATTCTGTTGTTGCTGCCGGCGCTAAGCCTGTGTTCGTAGACATCAACAGAGAAGACTATACGATTGATATCGCCGACCTAAAGACAAAAATTACAAAAAAATCAAAGGCTATCATACCAGTGCATCTCTATGGTCATCCGGCTGATATGGATGAAATTTCGGAGATTGCGTATGCACACTCACTAGATATAATCGAAGATGCCTGTCAATCGCTTGGATCTCTATATAGAAATGCGCAAACAGGAACACTCGGAAAACTGGGTTGTTTTAGCTTTTATGCAAGCAAAGTATTGACTGCTGGCGAAGGGGGTGCAGTAGCAACTAATGATGATAACTTGGCAAATAAGATAAAGATGATTAGGAATCATGGAATGGTCGAAGGCTATGACACACGTGTTTTAGGCCTCAACCTGAGGCTCCCAGAATTGAGTGCTGCTCTTGCCAAAGCGCAAATGGATAAATTACAAAAATTGCTGGATCTTCGGAGGAGGAACGCGAATGTGTTGACAGGCTTACTCCTCCCTTTGGCAGAGGAAAGGAGAATAAATATCCCGCACGAAACTGCGAAAAAAAGGTTTAACTGGTATCTGTACACGGTTACTTTTCAAAAAGACTACCTTAGAGAGAAGGTCCGACGGGCACTGGCAAGTGATAAAATTGGTGCAACGGTATATTATAATCCACCGGTGCACAAAACCCCATACTATCAGACGATTACATCAACAAAAGGTCTTCCTAACACCGATTGGGCGAGCGAGCATGTTCTCTCATTACCTGTGCATTCTTTTATGGGCGCAGAGGATTTGGAGCGTATTGCAACTAGCATTGAGAAGGCGATTTGAATTGAACCCTGTATACTTTTTATTACTTAAGATGCGCGAGAACGAATATTGCGGTTAATAATTTATACAGGCAAGGGGGGCACCGGGAAAACCGTAAGTGCATGCTCGACAGCCATAAAACTTGCGGAGAATAAATACCGTACATTATTGATCTCATCCGATCCTGCTCACACTTTAACCGACGCATTCGCGATGCCCGACCTGGGCTATGAACCAAAAGAAATTCTCACGAATTTGCAAGCACTGCAGATCGACCCGCTAATGGAGATGAACAAACAATATACAACGATTCTCTCGTACATGGCAACCTTGTTTCATGCACGGGGTATTGATGAAACTTTAGCGTACGAGCTTGCCATGTTGCCAGGAATGACTCAATTATTTTCATTATTGAAAATAGAAGAAGTATCTCGCACGAAAAGATTTGACACGGTGGTTCTTGACATGGCTGCTTCAGGCGAGGCATTACGATATCTCTATTTTCCTAAATTAGTCGGCAGTATTGGAAGGAAACTTACCGGATTGGTGGGGATGTTCAGTGGCTTTGCCCGAATATTCCAGCCTCTGTCGCGGCTACCTACGCCTCCACAAAATGTTCTGGAAAATGAACTCGAGTTACTTGCCAAATTAGACAACCTAAATATGATCATGATGAACCAGGACATAACGAGTATAAGACTAGTTACCAATCCTGACACATTCAGCATAGAGAATGCTAAGAGAGCATTCATGTCTGCCAGTCTTTATGGCATAAATGTAGATCTTGCAATAATCAATAAGATTATGCCTGGGGGGAGCTCAGATCTATACTATGCCGAGTGGGCAGATTTTCAAAGAGTAAAGATAGAGGAGGCCAAAGCAAACTTTTACCCACTCCCTGTAAAGGAGGTTAAACTCTATGGCACTGAATTACGGGGGATCGAAATGTTGCGAGAAAATGGTCAACTGATGTTCGAAAATCAAGATCCGGCTGATGTGCTCTTTCGTGGAAACGTATTTCACTTTGCTAAAGAGAATTCTTTATTACGAATGACAGTCAAAGTTCCGTTCACAGAGAAAGATGACTTTGATGTTGAGCGTTATAGTGATAAGCTTACAATAAAGGTGAAAACTCGAGTCGGCTATATGGTGAATACAGTGCCCCTTCCTGCTGCCACTACGGGTATGAAACTTGCCAAAGCGAAACTACAGGGCGACGAATTGACTGTCTTATTTGAAAAGATTGTGTAATGCATCCATTAATCAGAACAATCGCTAACGTAAGATAACAACGCGAGTAGAGGATATTCATGTCTTCCGTTCACATATGGTTTATATAATATGTAATCTCGACTATCTGACAGATAGATATGCCAATAGATCCAGACTTTCCAAAAAATAATCAAGTAATTGGTAAACATATGCATTCTGACGGAGAGCATTATCACTATGTGTGGGGACCAGGTAAAACAGCGGAGGCTGCTGAAAATGAAGAGGTAAAAGCTGCATTTACTGCTAGAGGAGAGGATATCGCTCCAGCAGGAATACATGGCACTATGGTCGCAGTTGACTGGGACTCATGTGTAGCAGACGGTGCGTGTATTGAGGCCTGTCCTGTACAAGTCTTTCAGTGGTACAGAACTGAGCAAGATGTACCACCTTCTAAGATGGTGAACGAAACGAGTGCTGGAACTGGTAGCACAGTAAAAGAGGAGAGAAAAGACTACACAGACAAGGCCGACCCTGTCAGGGAACACGATTGTATTTGGTGTATGGCCTGTGTCTCAGTTTGCCCGCCTCAGGCAATTAAAGTAGATCAGTCTAATCTTGAATTCCACGAAAAAGCATCAGGTACATTCAACGAAGCTCTCTCAAAAGGTAGTGCTCCGCCGCCACATGCCCATTGAGCTCGGCTTTTTTTCTAGATAAGAACGTTCTTCCCTGGGGAAGAATGTATCATCGAAGAGATATTCGATATAATTCCTTTTGACCAACGGAAGTCCAGGCGCCAAGGTCAATCGTTATGTCTTGACTTTCACTTGCGCGATTCCCCGTGATCTCACTAACAACGATCTCCTTGGGCGCACTAGGAGGCCAAACCATCGCGACAAAATCTCCTTTATTTCCTGCCTTTTCAAGACTCGCTGGTTGCATATTACTCCGTTGGAACCCTCGTGCAACTAGTTTTTCTATTACCTGCTCGAGTAGTTGCTTTTGCCCATGAACAATTAGATAAACGGTTTTAACGCCTGCCTCTGACATTGTTCAATAATCCAGTTCTGAGTAACTATAAAGCATACACATCTTATATATTTATCAATCCATATAATAAACGAGTGCAGCGACAGAGTTCACATATGCGCATCATTCTTCCGGAAAATATTTCAGAGCGCATAGGCGAATTCTTAATAGGGAAACAAGATTTTCCGTTTGTTGAAGGTTATGAGCTAATGTGTGTCCTGTTCCTATTCGGAAGACCTAGTAAAGTTGATGATAATGAAAAATGGGAAGTAATGGACTTGGCATCAGAAACTGTCAATAAATTCTATCTCGAAATCGAAGGTTACAAGAATAGTCCAAAAACAAGAATGAACACAGAATTTATACGCAGTGGATACTTTGAAAGAGAGTTACAAATCAGGACAGAAGAGAAGAAAGCGGTTCATAAGGAGCGCATACTTAACGATCCTACTATGTTATCATATTGCTTTATGCAGCACGTCTCTTACTATAATCAGGAATATTTTTTCCAGATTTATGGACCACTTAAAGGACAGGAGCTATTGAAGGATTTAAGAAATTATCTTGAAGGTAGGATGATAATGCTAGGCTTCAACAGAAAAAATGAGAAGTCCTTGCCATTTCAACATCCTATAATTCCGTTGTATGTGTGGTTAAAGGATCATCTGATTGGAAAGATAGATTAGCATTGTTGATCATTTATCTCGATTCTGTATTAGGCTAGGCGTGTAAGAATATTTTCTAATGCGTCGACCTGGATCGCCAACTAATCAACATTTTTAAGAATGTGTAAGAAGCTGAGTACGATTTGTACAAAGATGTCTCAATAATAGCAGGACCATCATCTCTCGATCTGGCTACCGCAATCGCAAAGCATCTAGATGCTGAATTAGTGCCGGTTGACCTCAGGATATTTCCGGACGGCGAGAGCAAAATTAAAATGAGAAGGGTTGACAAAGATTATTGCATAGTAGTACAGTCGACCTATCCTCCAACGGACAGGCATCTTTTACAAGCACTAATGATGATAAAAAGGTGTTCAGAGGATGGAGCCGCAAACGTGTGTGCAGTTATGCCATATATGGCATATTCACGCCAAGACCGAGCATTTTTGGATGGAGAAGTGGCAAGCATGGCTTTAGTAGCCAAATTGATCGAAACGGTAGGAACCAAGCGATTAATCACGGTGGACATACATAGTCCGGCTTCGTTATCGTATTTTACGATTGATACGCAAAACATCAGCGCTGTTGGTCTTTTGGCAGACTATGCTGCTGTCAAAATCAAACCAAATGCGCCAATTGTAGTATCGCCAGATATGGGAGGTGCTAAAAGGGCAGTCAAATTCGCTAGGATGCTGGGAACAGATATGGTTGCCTTAAAGAAAAGTCGAAACAAGGATACCGCGGAAGTCATTATTGAAGAAAAAGAATTAAATTCTAGCGTGCTTGGTAGGGATCTGATTCTTTTAGACGACATGATGAGCACTGGCGAAAGCATTGTAGAAGCTTGCAGATTTCTAAGGAGGTACAACCCCAACAAAATTTATGCAATTTGTACTCATGCGTTGTTGATCGGAGATGCGACAACAAGAATCAAAGCCGCTGGGGTAGAAGAGATCATTTCGACTAATTCGGTCCCCGGGATTAATGCGAAAGTCGACCTAGCCCCTCTTATAACTACTAAGCTGAAGGCTATTATTGACACGAAGAAGCACTTATGGTAATAATGTATCGAAATCTACGCAGCGTCGACAACAATAACGAGTGATTATCACAAGAAATACAGGAGTCTACTATTCAACGTAAAAAGTATATACTATTCGCGTTGAGAATAACAAGGGGCATTTACGAGGATAGTATGGTTGATATGAAGTTGATTTTTCTCGGAACCTCTGCTGCAGCTCCAACAGCAGAGCGCGGGTTATCTTCAGTCGTGATAAAAAGAGGAAATGAGTTATTGTTATTTGATGCCGGTGAAGGCATGCAGCGAAATTTCATAAGGGCTGGTTTAGGAATGAATAAACGAATGAAAATTTTTATAACGCATATGCACGCTGATCATTGTGTCGGCTTGCTTGGGCTCTTACAAACAATGTCTTTGCAAGGAAGGGTAATGGCAGTCGATATATATGGGCAAGGAAAATTAGCCGAATTTGTCACGGAAAACATGCGAATAGTAAATTTCGGGCTACTATTTGACATCAATATGCATATGATTGATTGCGAGGGTGTTGTAGTAAAAGAGAAAGATTACCAAATAACTTGTTGCGAATCAAAGCATTTAGTCCCTTCATTTTCCTACTGTCTCACTGAATTTGATAGACCAGGAATTTTTAACATTAGTGAGGCTAAACGGTTCCATATCCCAGAGAGTGAGCTTTATAGCAAATTGCAGCACGGTCAGGACATTATCTATGAAGGGGAATTGATAAGGTCCAGCCAAATGACTGGACCTGCGAGGGCTGGCAGAAAAATAGGAATATCTGGCGACACAAGACCCACCATTAAATTGCGAGATTTCTTCAAGAATTGTGACCTGCTCATCTACGAATCGACCTACGGTCATGACAAATATCAAAAGGCGGTCAAAAATTTTCATTCTACAGCGACAGAAGCAGCTATGCTGGCACGGGAAGCAGAGGTAAAAAAATTGTTCCTTACTCACTTCAGCACGAGATATGAAGAAACATCTGGATTAATTAATGAAGCAAGAGCTATCCACGAAAACGTTGAAGCTGCAGAAGATCTGAAGGTAGTCGACATTCCATACAGTGAGTCTAATTGATCATACCTGGGTCATAATGGCTTCAGTCGTGTAATTCGAATTTTGAATGACAATCGATGGTTTGAGTAAAGCCAGCTTCTACATTTTTAGGATCTATTTAGTTGATTATTTGATGAGTCGCATTCACATCTTAGTTCCCCAAGGTCATTGCATTTTACTTGATTCTGTTAAAGGCATAATTCCGTTGACTCCAACAACGATAGTACTCGTGTTTAATAGTATAACTCTGTAACCAGTAGGGTTAAAAAGTGCTATATCCGTGATCGATGTTGAGTTATTCGCCTTGGCCAGCAATCCAGACGGTGAGAGATCGGCATAATACATGCACATATATCCGGGCTTCGACAATTCTTTGACTATCCCCAATTTTGCCGGCTTAAGATTTGTGAGCTGGCCGACTAGTATCTCCACCGGACTTTGAGAATTCGTATCACAGGGAAGCTTCGCAGTCAAATACCCATTCATTATCTTATACGGCGTCGTGTCGTAAATATGTATAAAGTCTTTTGGAGGGAGAATCTGATGTGATAGCAGAACTGTATCCGAGTCCCTAACAAACATAATTCCAGAATTAGTTCTGGCATTTGTATTATTTTTTGCCGTGCTGTTACGAATTTGATCAATTGCAGAGGCCATCAATGATTTCGGACTCATGAAAGCGCCCATTACGGATTCAATAGTCTGATTAGAGACTCCGCCTTTCGCTGTAAAATGTGTGGCGTTTGTCATGTCCTTTATTCCTTGTTGTGCTATTGCCATTGGCGGAAATTCGCCTATCGGAGAGACTGATTTTGACAATATTAATAATATGCTGATGATAGTAAAGCCGAAAACCCCGACATAGTTCGCTACTTGGTATCTGCCCATGATTGGGAGTAATTTTCTTTGCCGAGTAAAAAAGAATAAGTGTTATATTTTATTGATAGATATCTTACTTACTTTCAGTATCAAATACGCATTGGACGATTCATATCGAATCGAGAAATACTTCTTAGAAAACCTTGAGAAAGGATCTGATGAGTTCTACTATACAAAAGGTTTGTCAGGATACGATCTGATCGTTATCGGTAATGCCGTCAGATTTTAAAATCCGACTTTCAATCGCTTCTTCCTTGCGTGTAATAAAATTAAAAATAAGGGTAATAGCTAATGCGTATATAGATGTACGCAGGCTCATACGAAATCCCAAAATGCACCGCGTGCGGTGAAGGAGTGCGTCCAGGCGAGCTATCGGAAAATTTTATATGTCCTAAGTGTAAAACTGAAAAAATTTGGCGTTGCGAACAATGTAAAGGAAAGTTAAATAAATATCAATGTGTTGGATGTGGTTATAAAGGTCAGTAGTGATTCTTCAGCTGATGAGATTGATAAACCTGCTAATAGTTTGCTTTTGATCGGATTGCAGCCGATCAAAAGACTCTATAAGTTCCTTTTCTAGTCCTATCTGGGCTGAAATCACCGAGCGCAGTTTACTGATATCCATCGGAGTAATACCTTCGATTAAACCTAGGGTAAATGCGCGGACATATTCATTGATAATTTTGCATGCGAAAGATGGAAAGAATCTGATTAGCAATAAAATCCCTTCCCGCATTATTTCGTAGTCAGGAGTACCACTCGGAAGAGATCTAATATATGACTCTAACATTTTCGTTCTACTAGGACCTATCTCTTCTATTGAAGAAGCAACAAGAAGCCCTGTTTCACTCAATTCATAGAAAGGGACACCCTCCATCTGCAAAGCTTTGGGACCGCGCCGCAACGGCAATCTGCCCCCTTCTATGACAACACCTGATGGGATTAACACTTCGTCAAGATCTCTGAAAATTCCAGAGTATATGTTTTGCCATAAAATGCCGTGTCTATCGGCAATAATATGTGCTATTGAAGTCCTTGTTCGTAGCTCCGGGCTCCGCTCTGTCGCAAGATGAGCTATTATTCCTCGCTGCCTTCTTGCCTCCCCAGTAATCTTGTTGTTTCGAGTCTTGAACGTGTCAAATATTGCGATATTACACTTCTGCGATTTCAACGAGCGTCGGGTCCTCCTATAAACGACACTTATGATAATATTTTAATCTGTTGGTATTGGGATATAATTCTGATGAGGAAATAACATGTAAGAAATTCCATACATAATCCAATTTGCAAGTAACATATCCGAACACTTTAATGCTAATTAAAATTGAGGGTTGAGCGCTCTCGACAGGAAGGCTTATAACGCTACACGCCACCACCTTATCAAGGAAAATTTGCAAATCAAAGACGGGCTAACGTTTGACGACGTTCTCCTAGTCCCAAAAAGATCTGCCGTCATATCAAGATCTCAGACAGATCTTAGAACTAGACTTTCTACTAATATTTCCCTGAATATCCCGTTAATCAGCGCCAATATGGACACCATCACAGAAGCTGGGATGGCGATTGCACTCGCAAGGGAAGGTGGTATCGGGATTGTTCACAGGTTCATGACCATCGAAGATCAAGTAGATGAAATTCTGAAAGTGAAGCGTTCTGAATCAGTCGTTATCGAGCAACCTTATACTATTAAGGAGACTACGAGCGTAAAGGATGCAAAAAAAATGATGATAGATTATGGCGTATCAGGACTTCTCGTTGAAGAAGACGGAAAAAGACTTGCCGGCATCATTACGCAACGAGATATCACATTGGAGAAGAATGGTAGCAGTAACGTTGCAGACTTGATGAGCAAGGATGTGATTACAGCAAAGGAGGGGACCACTATAGAACAAGCCAAGGAAATCCTGCACAATCACAGAATCGAAAAGCTGCCAGTTGTTGATGCGACACGGCGGATCGTCGGTCTTATAACGAGCAAAGATATACTGAAAATGGAGCAATATCCATACGCTTCTAAAGATAAAAAGGGTAGATTACTCGTTGGCGCCGCAGTAGGAGTAAAGGGTGATTATTTAGAACGCACCGAATCGCTCCTGGAAGCTGGCTCTGATGCGATAGTCGTTGATATTGCACATGGTCACAGCGACAATGCGATAAATGCAGTGCATATGATTAAGAAGGCATTTCCATATTGCGAATTAATAGCTGGAAATATTGCGACAGGCGAAGGAACTAGAGACTTGATCAAAGCTGGTGTTGATGCAGTGAAAGTTGGAGTGGGATCTGGATCCATCTGCATTACGAGGGTGATTACAGGCTCTGGCGTTCCCCAGCTAACGGCAGTAATGGATAGTATTAAGGTTGCAAAAGAGTATAACATTCCAATAATCTCCGATGGAGGAATACGAACCTCTGGCGATTCAACGAAGGCACTCGCAGCAGGGGCATCTACAGTCATGGTGGGAAGCTTATTTGGTGGAACCGATGAGAGTCCAGGCAAGACAATCGTTAAGAACGGAAAAAAGTATAAAATGTATAGAGGAATGGCTTCATTTTATGCGTCACTAGGCAGAAAATATAGAGAAGAAGGGGGCCAAACAGCAGACGCAGATGATCTAAATGATTATGTGCCAGAAGGCGTTGAAGCGATGGTTCCATACAAGGGGAGCGTAGTTGAGATTATTAGGCAAGCTGTAGGAGGGATAAAGTCCGGGCTAAGTTATTGCGGCGCAAAAACGATCTCTGAAATGCAAAGTAACGCTGAGTTTATCAAAATTACACCAGCTGGTTACACCGAGAGTCATCCTCATGATGTAAGTGTCATTTAGGAAATCCTTTCTAATAATGAACTTTTGTACAAACCTCTTCTCATTTATCTAACAATTGCTCTCCTAACAAGTTGTTGCTCGAGATTATACCAATATAATGGGTAACACCTAGGGCGCAGAAGCATAAAGTCCTAGCGAAAGCAATTGGTATCTAGTTCACGAAGACGTCGTGCAATATCCCAGCCAGTCTTATAATGCTATCTACTATAACACATCTCTGACATTGACGGGACGTCTGTTATGGCAGAGTAATCATCTTTATAGGCGGAATATGTTAGTCTTCGATATACAAATCTATGGTGTTCGAAACAATTGAGATTTCTTCAGGTTCGGTATAGTAATGCCTCCCCCAAGAAACTTTGATATCGGCGTAGATTGTGTGGTTCCCATGATTAAGATTATTCGTCTCTATTTTGAATATTTTATTGATATCAAATAAGAATGATTTTGCCTCCTCAATTGTGACGGGATAAAACGGAGTATCATCTCTAATAATCGATACCCATATTCGGAATGGGATCTTGGGGCTACGTGTCCAGAACATCGGTGCCTTTCTTGTAATCTTGGTTAGGAAGATCTTCCTTCTTTTCACCTTCAGCGCGACGGATATAGACATCCTGAATACGTTATCATGCTTATCGTACGCTGTCTCCCACATCTTCGGATTAAAAACTTCTCGGATATTTCCGTCAATCTTAAAACTCAAATCCAAAGTGACCGGCTCGCCTTTTTTCGTTTTATTTTCATGATGAGTTTTGTTCAGGATGACATTTGTAATGCTACTCTGCCTGTCTCTCAAAATGATGCCTTCATGGTATCATTTATATCCTCAATAAGTAGTTGTCTGACTGATGCTTGCAGAAATTGTCGATATAAAAGATCGTGAGATCGAATTAAAACTCCAGGACGAAGACATTTCCGTGATGTACATCGTGCAGCATGAACTTCTTAAAGAGAAGAATGTTGAATTTGCTGGTGTAGTTCTGAAGCATCCTCTAATCAAGGATTACCTCATTAGAGTCGTAACCAAGAAGAAGGTGTCTATGGAAGCGTTTCAAGATGCCTGCATGTCTGCTTCTGAGAACATTGAATTGCTTAATAGCGTAATAAAGGATGCCTTAAAGAAATATTCAGCTTAGGTGTAACCTCGTGAAGTTTTGTCCTAAATGTGAAAGACGCATGAAACCGAAGATTGAAGAAGGCATCCTCTCGTGTCCAAAATGTGGTCTTATTGTGGAGAGAGAAGACGAAAAAACACAAGTAAAAGGGAATTTGATACGGAATGCAGATAGTTCCTCCCAAAGCTCTCTCAAAATCATGGAGGCCGAGAAGGGATTGGATGCATTGCCAGCAACAACGATTGATTGTCCAAGATGTGGAAATGATATAGCATTTTGGTGGATGCTTCAGACAAGGTCTGCTGACGAACCTACCACTCAATTTTATCGCTGTACAAAATGTAGCCATACTTGGAGAAATTATGGTTAATTGTATCTTATGTCATTTTTTGTGCTTGGATCTTTTTGCCCTCTAAAAATGTTCGTCGTCTGCAGGGCAGGCTTCTTCATGACTTGATTGCCTGTTTTTAGCACAGCAATGTTTAAAATCCGAAAGTGAGAGCCACAAGATAGAATAGGTTTGGTATTCGTAGCTAAGACAAGATCGCCAGACGAATGGAAGGTTATAGTATCTGCAATCTCTACTTTAGTTGACGAAGCAACTTTTGAAGCTACAGTGGAGGGAATTTCATTCAGAGGGATGGACCCGTCTCACGTGGCCCTTATAGATATTCATTGGCCTAATTCCACCTTTGAGGGATACGAATGTGATGATTCAGTAAAGTTTGGTGTGAGGGTCGACGAACTATCAAAATTGATCAAGCGAGCTGATAAGAGGGACGCAATAGAGGTAAGTATGGGAGAGGACAGCATGTTGCATATTAAAATGTATAATGGCTATAAAAGAGAATATAAAATAAGGCTCATCGAGAGTTCTGCGAGTTCGACGCCATTGCCAAAGTTGAATTTCAATTCCAAGCTGGTGTTAAATGCGGTTGCATTTGATAAAGTTCTATCGGACGTGCAAGTGGTGTCTGAATACATTTTGATAGAATCGGAATCCAAGCGAGTGGAATTCTCAGGTAAGGGGGATTCAGGTGAAGCGGACATAATTTTGGAATCCGAAAGCGCGGGTTTAGAAGAGCTAGAAGTGAAAGAAAATAGCAAAGCAACATACAGCCTCGATTATTTGACGAAAATCACAAAAGCCGTAAGTGGAGCAGGAGGATCAATTGCAGCGGAATATTCAAGTAAAATGCCACTGAGGTTGGAATTTAGAATGGCTAACGTAGGGAGAATTCACTTCTATCTTGCTCCAAGAGTGCAAGATTAAATATGACCGCAATCATTGCAAAGGTAATTATCTCCTCATGCCACTCCCTGATCCCTCAGCGTGAGGACGGAACCGGCCTTTCCAGTCAGGCGGTCACCAAAGAACTTTGGTTGTCCACGAAACTCTGCAGAAGGCGTCAGGAGAATGATAACTATGAAACGATAAAAAGATAGATACGGGTACTTTAGTATACAATTTTTCGTCCAGTTTTGTCCCTGTAAAACATGCCGAATTCATTCAGTTTGGATAACTGTTTTTCACAGAATACTGTACCATCTTTACAAACGAGTTTATCTTCAATACAACAACTAGCACAAATCCCTATTCCACATTTCATATGTCGTTCAAGACTGGCTTGAATAGGTAGGGAATACGCAGAAGCAATATCTAAAACCTTTTTCATCATTAATTCCGGACCACATGTATACACACTATCGAACGTTTCTTCTTTAAGAACTTGAGCCATAGCATCAGTCGCATTTCCTTTAATTCCATAATCACCGTTTTCCGTACTGACTATTATCTTGTGTTTAGTATCACTCAGAACGGCATCGGCTGTATTTTCAAAAAATACTTCTCTTTTTGAACTTGCCCCAATTATCAGTGTGCAACAAATTCTCATTTCGTTCAGTTTTGCGGCTAGTCTAATTAAAGGTACAAGTCCTGTTCCTCCACCAACCAATAGCACCGTTCTTGCATTCGGCGCAATCTTGAATTTGTTGCCATAAGGCCCGCGAATCCCAAGCATCTCACCAATTCGTTTATTGAACAGTGCCGTCGACCCAATTCCCTTCCTGCGTATTGTGATCGCGGCGCTATCTTCTTCGTCAGCAACCATAACGCTCATCGGTAGCTCTTCGACCCCCGGAATCCAAACCATAAGGAACTGGCCGGGATCAGCCTTGGAAGAGACTCGATCCTTAAAGAGGATCGTCTTGACACTAGCTGTTTCATTTAGCACCCGTTCAATAAACACGCTTCTTATGATGTTAATATTTATGGGCAAGTCCTACTAACTCCGTGAGGTTCTTCATTCCCTTCCTTTCTAAGTATCTTTTAAGACCCAAACAGATTTTCTGGAATGCCCCAAATCCTTCGTAACCAATCACACTACCAAGCTGTATCGCTGATGCCCCTGCGAGCATGAACTCGACAGCATCTTCCCAGCTGAATATTCCACCACAACCAATCACCGGTACCGAGACATTTTTAGAAATTTCATAAACACATCTAATGGCAATGGGTTTCACTGATTTGCCCGACAGGCCGCCAATTTTGTTACTCAGGACCGGGATTCCACTTTCAATGTCGATAGTCATGGCACGAATTGTATTAATTGCTGTAATCGCATTAGCTCCTGCATCGTTTGCGGCCCTTGCGATATCGAGTATGTCTACATTTCCAATGCCAACTTTAACGACAACCGGCTTGAGTGTATGAGACTTTACAGTCTTTACAACCTTGGTCACCATATCTGGATCATCTCCTACCTCCATGCCCATTTTGGCTACATGAGGACATGATAGATTAATTTCGTACCCAAGAATATTTAGGTCATCGAATTTATTTATTATTTTTGGAAAATCGTCATGAGATGAACCAACCAAACTGACTATTATCGGAACATATGGGTTGGAGGCGATTTCACTCGAAAATGCATCTGCTCCAGGGTTGGCAAGACCCACCGCATTCAGATAACTCCCGCCTTCCAAACATACTGCAGTAGGATTTCTATAACCCTCCATGGGCTCGCAGCTAATTGATTTGCTCACTATCGCTCCAACATCTGCGTTGTAAAGCCTGTTGAAAATAGCTTGAGAAATACCTAAAAAACCAGAAGCTAGCATAGTAGGATTACGCAGCTCCATACCTGCGATGTTTATGGAAAGCGTTCTATCATGTTCTCTCTGTCTCTTCCCTCTCAACAATTTGCACCACTCGAGCATCTCAGTTGCACGACTAGTTCATCGTCAGTACTCACCAGCTACAACGAAATCTCTTAGTTGGCATGTACAAGAAAAAGCTTCCGCATAATACACAAGTACTTGGACAATGAGTCTGTAATCTTACTGTATAGGATTCATATCCGAGCACAACTTGGTACCATAGGTCTCCTCAAGAATTGTAAAAAATCCCGCGCACACTAAATTTGAGGTAATTTGGGACGTCCTATAAGTATCAGGTACACTAATTTTAACAGCCTACGCAGACAAAGCCATATTATTACTGGTGATCATGCTTAGCGATGTCTTATTGCGGAATAGGCACTGTTATAGGGGTCGGGCGAATCGGAAGAAGGATAGATTATTATTAAATACTTTGACAGGCTGTATTAGCTATCGCATGGTTTATTTCACAGCCATTTCTGGAGTCGTCGCGACAGGTGCAAGATGAATCCTAATGTATAACACAAGTGAACCTCAGCTAGATGAAGCCTTTGTTCGAAACATTAAAGAAGGACTAGGAGCCAAGGACCAGAAGCGGGTTAATCCAAAGTATCTTTATGATAGTGCGGGATCGCAGCTCTTTGAAGCAATCTGTCGTCAACCAGAGTATTACCCATGGCGGACGGAGGCAGCGATATTAAGACAACATTCTACAGAAATGGTTTGGATGCATGGCAAGAAAAAGATAAGTATTATTGAACTTGGAAGCGGCAGTTCCAGCAAAACGAGAATCCTTTTGCAGAAGGTTCTCTTAAGACAGCCGAGTTTATATTATTTTCCTGTGGACGTTTCCCAGGCGATGTTGCGTGAAACAATCTATAACCTCTCTGCCGACTTTTCTAGTCTTCGAACGATAGGAATTTCCTCAGATTATATTGATGGCATTGATAAAGCAAATAGTTTGATTGCCGCCGATCGCCAAATCCCTGACAAAAAATTGATAATTTTCCTAGGATCTAGCATCGGGAATTTTGAACCAAATGAATCTGTAGCTTTCCTCAGAAATTTAAGAAGTAAAATGGAGGAGAGTGATGATCTCTTACTTGGTATCGATCTTCATAAGAACAAAAACATTTTGGAGGCAGCTTATAATGACAAGGAGGGTATAACAGCGAGGTTTAACTTAAATCTATTGACTCGAATAAATAGAGAATTAAGAGGAGAGTTTAATCTCGATAGCTTCGTTCACCATGCTTTTTACAATTCTTGCTACAAAAGGGTCGAAATGCATCTAGTCTCGACCAAAGATCAGCAGGTATATGTGGGCAGACTAGGTCAGACCTTTAGCTTTGATAAAAATGAGACTATCCACACTGAAAATTCGTACAAGTATTCTGCGGAGGAAATAAAACAAATGGCAGAGGACAGCCAATTTATACTAAAGAGAAATTTTGTCGATGAAAAAAAGTGGTTCAATGTCGCACTCTTTTCTCCTGCTTGATATGCATATGCCTTTTTTGATTTCAACCTAATTCGTCTTGATCACTTTGTCCCTACAACCATCTGATCGATGGCCTTGATTCGAATCTCAGAGGTCCTCTTCCACACGTCCCTATAGTGATATGATCTATGTATTAGTCCATATTCTTTGGACATGAACCGGCTTTAGGGGGGGTAACGTTAAGAGGTGTTGTAGCCCTTGGATATCGCTGACGTGGTGGGGATATCTACATGCTTCTCTCGGACTGGGGATACGACTTGCTTGTAATAAAAGTTGAGGTATTCCAAATCGATCTTCTAGTGGACAGATAATCTTTCTCTGTCTTTTTTAGTAAGTATGCATTACTGCATCTTCTTTTTCGACTGGTTCAAAAAGCTTCTAGGTCGATTTCAGGTCAATGAATTCGGTTCAATGCTCTCCCGTAACATTTGCCAACAGTTAAGAAGAAAGGTCTGTGGGGCACGAGAAATGCAGGATAGCTAGAAGTGGAGGTTAAACCGCTGCGCTTCTGTTAGCCCAAGTTACGATCGAAAACGTACTAACTGCTGATCCGACAACTCCTGCTATTAGCGCTCCAATTACTGCTTGGTTCAGGAAATTTGGTATGGCCATAGCAAACCATTGCGCGATGCTTGGAAGGGATAGATATCCAAGAAAGCCTATGCCAAATCCTAGAAACCAAAAAGCAAAGATTGCAAGTCTTCTAGACAACCCGCTCTCCCCTACATCTTCCGTATACGGCAATTTTCGTACATTTCATTTCGTCGCTAGATTCTTTCATGTTTTAGATGTATCTGTCAGATAATAAGCCTGATTGTCAATTTTTATAATATATCAAAGACAAAAATGTTTTTTCATCCAGAATTTGACTTATTATCTTTCTCATGTCAAATTTAAATTAGACGGTTCGGTAGCTGATATCAGGGACTAGAAATATTTCTAATTATGGTAAATTGTTATGACCATCCTAAATAAATAGAATAATCCTCTCCTACTCCTGAACGGGTGTGTTGTTCCAGAAAAATATATCTCATCTAACAAGGCTTATTTTTTATAAACTAAGCAACCGAAAAATGTTTAATAATTTAGGTAATATGAGTAAGATTGTCAATAGAAGGGGTTTGAATTTGCATAACAAATTTCTCGACAGGTCAAAATTTAACTTTATGACCAGGAGAGCAGGAATGCGAATCATATCGGTACCTAACACAATGACGAAGTGATATAGATTTGAATTCAACAGAATACTATACGCAGTGTCCTGAGTGCGAATCTGGGCTCATTCATGATTACAACATAGGTGAATACATTTGCCAAAAATGTGGTTATGTAGTCATGGATCAGGTTGACGATTATGGTCCTGAAAGCAATTCCTCTGACTTTGAAGAAAGGTCAAAGAATACACGTGCTAGTGGATACACAAGCCTTTCCTTACACGATTACGGTTTAAGAACCGAGATTGGTTTTGGTTCGAAGGATTACAGCGGCAAATCAATTGACTGCCAAATGGCAGAACAGATGAATAGCATGAGGAAATGGCATTCAAGGATAAGAGTAGCCTCCCCGAAACAGAGAAGGCTCTCAAACGTGTTATCCAGGATTAACGAAACTTGTTCAGCGATGTGTTTTCCGAAGATACTGGTGGAAACAGCAGCGATGATCTATCGAAATTTTGAGAGCAGGAGTGGGGCAAAAGGAAAATCTATCAACTCCATGGCGGCAGCAACAATTTACCTAGCCTGTAAAAGATGCTCTGTAGTGAGGTCGTTAGAAGAAATCGTGGAAGCAACTGGCATTACTCAGAAGGATAGGTCTAGCCTAAAACTATCTTCTAAATACTATAGGATGATGGTTATGGAGATGGGCGTCTTTACGGTACAACCCACGCAGCTCTCTACATCATTGTCTAGTCATTTCCCGGCATTGGCAGAAGCCGTTGTAGGCTCCGAATCAGTATTAATTTCAGCAGCCGCAACAACCACGGTAACGTCACCCCCAATCCCGGTAACGCTTACAATTGATCATTACATAGCCAAACTCGCAAACATGGCAAGAATTGAAGCCAAGGTAGAGAGACTAGCGATTGAGATGGCTCACAAGTCCAACAACCACCTTCTTGCAGATGGCAAATCCCCAAACGGGCTGGCCGCAGCGTATATTTATCTGGCTGCAATTCTACTGGGAGTCAATCTTCTACAGATAGATTTATCAAGCTTGGCCGGAGTGACTGAAGTTACCATCCGTAACAGATGTAAAGATATTTTGACGAGTTTTAAGCTAACGATAAAAGTCAAACCGTTAATAGGAAAGACAGGCCACTCATGAGGTCCATGGCCTAAGACTCATTCTTCTTGTTATTTATATTATTTAGGTCTACTATTCTAACCCTACGTGGGCTGGCTATTCGAGATCCTTCTCGAACTGTACTATTCTGAGTGCGAGACCATATCTTTCAGTAAATAGTCCCTCCAGGCAGTTTGGAGCGGGCTGAGCGCTATTTCCAAGGCGAGGAACCATATCACGACATTTGGCTCCAACCATACTCCCACTGCATCGCAGTATCGACTCGTTCACCTCTATATCGTCTTTAGGATGCAAACTATGCCTCTTAGCAAACAAGATTTTTTTAGCTTGGCTGCAAAGAAGCATTATCAATAAACAATGAAACTAAGAATATGTTAGTAACTAAAGCTTTCCGTACGCACAACTTAAATTTAGGAATTTTTGTATGAAACCAAAAGATGTCTATAACGGCGTGCCTTTCACATAAAGAGGATGTCGATGGTATATTATCTGCTGTACTGATAAAGGCAGCGTTTAATGCTAAAACTATCATCTTGGTCGATTACCCTAATATTATCTCTACCCTCGATAAACTGGCTGCTGCCGACTTTTTACCTAAACTTGATCGAATTTTTGTTAGCGATTTGGGTTTGAGTAAAAAAAATGAGGCAGACTTTATAGAGATAGTCGGTAAAATTATCTCAAATGGCGCTAAGGTCACATATATTGATCATCATGACCTAAATCGAGAGAGCATTATCGCACTAAAGAAAATAGGAGTATTGCTGATTCACTCCGTTGAAGAATGCAGCAGCGTACAAATATACAATAAATTCAAAAAGAAATTAAAGCCACATGCGGCTTTTTTTGCTGCTGCTAGTTCATTGACCGACTATATGGAAAATAAGCCTATCGCTTCTGCTATCGTATCGCGATATGATAGGCAATTTCTAATGTTGGAATCTACTGTGCTTTCCTATATGATCTCGGCTAAACAGCATGACGACAAATTTCTAATTGAGCTTGTCAATTTCCTTTCATGTATGAAATATCCTCACGATATAGAAGGTGGTTTCTCTATAGCAGAAAGTTACGCCCGAAAGGTCTCTGATGCTATTAAGAAAATAGAAGGATCTATAAGTAAATCTGACAACATTGCGTATGCGCAAAATAATTCGGCATTATCTGCCAGTATGATTGTCAACTTTGTCTTGGGTATCTCAGAAAAGCCAGTTGCATTGGTCTATAAGTTAAAAGACGAAATTGATTCCTATATTTTTTCTATTCGTGGCAACAAATCCTGTAAAGTGCATTTAGGAAGAGTGGTAAATCAGATTAGTTCAGAAATAGGTGGAAGCGGTGGAGGACACGAAAAAGCATGTGGGGCAGTGGTCCCAAGAGAAAAACTTAAACAATTCATATATCTTTTGGATCGACTTGTTGCACAGTAATAAAGATGCTTACTGCATTATTATTTAGGATTGGATTACCAGTGCTGTTAACCTAAATCTAACTAATATAGATCGTCCGGAGTTTGGTAAAGGACATGGGCGGTATCTAAATCGGAGCACAACTTATAAAATGCGACAGATCTGTACAGGTAGTATGGGCGGCAGTAAGAAAAAACCGTTGGGAGCTGAAAAATCTTCTCCAGCTTCTGGACATGACGGAGATAAACCTGCAAAAAAGGAAGAGACCAAGAAGGCTTTAGGAAAAGTCCAGCAAAAACAAAAGCTCTCGGTTTTGGTGGAGGATACACAAGGTAGGAGAGCTATACAGAGTATGAAAGCTATTACGATTCAAGGCGTAGCAAGAGCTGCGGGCGTAAAAATTTCTGTAGCTAATGCATATATCAAATCACTCGAAGCAAAGGGCATAGTTAAAAGTGTTGGTGGTTATAGCGGCCATAGAGTATACCAGCTGATTGAGCAGGCTTAACTACTATGCCTTAGTATCATTACGTCTCCTGTTTGCACCGATTCTGCTAAATGCAGGTTGGATTTAACTACCCCTATCGGATTCATAGCGGATATTGGTGCAGAATCTTTAACGAAAATACATACGGAACCGTTAGACGTTAGGTAGGCCATCTCGCCACGTTTAAATCGAGATCGTTGTTTCTCTGCTCCTATCGTTAACCCGGTCTCTATATATACTAAATTCTCTCCCAGCTTATGAATCCTGTCCTTCAGAGGCAAACCCATTAAAATTATCTTAGTTGTGATCGGGGAAAGATGGCGAATAATTTCGCACTCGATAACTCCCTTATTTGATATCTCTATAATAAGAGGTACCCTTGAAACCGTGCTGAACTCATTTCACCTTAACCCAAACTGCCTAAAATGGGAAGGTTTAATTGACTGGACATTGAAAAAATCGCAACATTTAATTATATAATTGTTATCCTTTGGAGCATTCTTGGTGGTTAAACATTCTTCAAATCAAAAGACCTCTTCCAAAAAGTTTAAAACTAAAACTGCTAAGGGGACAGACGATCCTACGAAAAAGATCCGTAGCCGGCGAAATGTCTCCACGGCTTTGAAAAAAATAGCCATCAAACATGATGCTACGCTCGAAAAAGCTCAGGTACAATTAGGAGATACTCCAGTCAAGAAATCGAGCCGCCCTGAAGACGAAGTTGTGACTTATGCTGAAGTTGAATTCGAACTCAAGGAGATTATCCCTAATGGCAATCAAGTTTTAATCGGACCGGCACGCATTACGAGGTTTGAAAAGGCAAGGATCACAGGTGCCAGGTCTTTACAGCTTTCTTTGGGAGCGCCGGCGTTTATTAGAGTACCCCAAGAGGTAAGAGATTCAATCTCTCTAGCAACGGCGGAATTATATGCTAAAGCACTGCCCCTATCTATTAGACGCGTTCTACCTAACGGTGTATACCAGGATATCCCGATAGAATGGTTGAATTGAGAGATGCCTAGAATATGATAGAATTCAGTTACATCAATGAATTCTGATAGTTAAGGTAAAAGTGATCATTGCTCGACCTTTATTAGGCCTCTCATTTCCGGATGTATGTTGCAGTAGTAAACAAATGTGCCAATTTTATTTGCAATGAACGTGAGGGACTGACTTTCAAAATACCCCAGGCTTTTGGTATGTACGTTAAATGTATCTATATTCAGGTTATGGAGTGAGCGTGTATCTGCATCCTCATTGATTAAATGGATCGAGTCAAGCGCACCATACTTTAAGAAAATCGTCGGGCTGTTAAATCCTGCTCCCATGCCATTACTTCGTGAAGCGGCGGTAGATTGGCTGGTGAACAGCCAGCCCGTTTGAGGAGAATGAGTTGCTTTCATAAATGTATTTATCGGAGGAGCAAAAGCCGGAGTATTACCATTAACAGGAATCAAAGAATGTATTCCAAAATAGCCGGCTATTACGACAACTATTGCGATACCTACAAAAATCATTATGGCATATTTATATTTGGAAAATGTAAACTTGCTATTCTTGACGTTCTGTTGCCGCTTGGCTTTTTTTGGCATCCAAGTGGGTGAATCAAGCTATTATATATTTAGTTAATGATCGAACGCTCCGCCAAGCCCCGTCCTAATTACCAGGGATATGAGGATCTGACAAGAAATGTCAGCGAATTGAGCTTGCCTACTGACGCAAGACAGATTCTATGATATGGTTTATCGGACATATGTTGCGAACGATGGGAGGCTATAGCAACGAAATACGAATCAAGAGCAAAACTTAAATTTGTAGTCCCGAAGAGTTGCTAAGGATCAAAAATTCCAACACTTCGTCGGTCGTACTTTGGCGACCAAGGCAAGCTCATGATAGAGGACGGCAGCATATTCGACGGGATTGGTTTCGGGTATCCTGCTGATATTGCTGGCGAAGTCGTTTTTAACACGGGTATGGTTGGGTACACGGAAACACTTACAGACCCTTCATATCGCGGTCAAATATTATGTCTAACATATCCACTAATTGGAAATTATGGTGTTCCGAGTATCGAAGACTCTGACGAATTTGGATTGCCTAGGTTCTTTGAATCTGATAGAATCCAAATCAGAGGCTTAATAATTCACGACCTATCGATCGTAGCAAGTCATTGGAGTTGTGTCAAAACGCTTGATGAATGGCTATACGACCAAAGGATTCCAGGAATATGTAATATAGATACTCGAGAACTTACGAAGAAACTGAGAATTAATGGAGTGATGATGGGTGCTATCAGCACTTGGGCTGTTCAAGAAGGCGTGGCGGCTAACTCAGAAATTGACGTACGAAAAAGATTGTCTGGCCTTATAAAAAACCAGCCGTACGGTCAACAAAATTTTATGCCTGAAGTTTCGACAAGTATTCCACGCGTGTATGGCGATGAAGCAAGGGATACCCTTGTACTATTGGATACCGGCACAAAAAACAGCATTATACGTAATATTCTCAGGATAGGATTCAGGGTCGTGCGTCTCCCGTGGGATTCATCTTTTGAAGAAGTGATGCTGCACAAACCAAAGGGCATCGTAATTAGCAATGGTCCGGGGGATCCAAAAGTTTGCAAAACTGCAATCAAAACTGCAGGCGAGCTTATCAGGGCATCAGTCCCGACTTTGGGAATTTGTCTTGGACACCAAATTCTAGCATTGGCAGCAGGAGCTGATACCTACAAATTAAAATTCGGTCATCGAGGACAGAATAAGCCTTGCATAGATTTACGAAGTAATCGTGCTTACATCACTAGCCAGAATCATGGTTATGGAATTGAGCCTAAGAGCCTAAACGGTACGGGCTTTAAAGTATGGTTTTCAAATGTAGATGACCATACAGTAGAGGGAATTGAGCATGAATCTAAACCGATAATTGCGGTACAATTTCATCCAGAAGCGTCTCCAGGACCTTATGACTGTATATTTGTTTTTGATAGATTCAAAGAATTACTTGACGATTTCAACAGAAGGTCATCATCTGCCCAAACAACTGAAAGTAACAATGAGAATAATAATAATAACCCAAAAGTGAAGATGTCTGCGGCGAGGAAGAAAAAAACCACTAAAGAGGAGGAAATTTGCCAAAACATGAAACAATAAAAAAAGTTCTTGTTCTCGGAAGCGGGGCAATTAAAATCGGAGAAGCAGGCGAAAGTCAGACGTTCTGACCGTTATTTTGACTACTCCGGTTCACAATGCCTTAAGGCTTTAAAAGAAGATGGCATCAAAAGCGTCCTAATTAATCCCAATATTGCGACCATTCAGACAGACACAAGGTTTGCAAACAGAGTATACCTACTACCAATTAACGCCAGCTACGTTGAAAAAGTCATTGAAGCTGAACTGCCAGATTCCATTATGCTAGGCTTCGGAGGACAGACTGCCCTCAATTGCGGCGTTGCGATTCACAAGCTTGGAATACTGAAAAAATATGGGATCAACATTCTGGGTACTTCAATAAAGGGCATCGAGATAACTGAGGATAGGCAGCTATTCAAGGACGCCATGATAAGAAGTAGTGTGCCTGTTTTACCTAGCGCCGCTGCGTACACTTTAGAAACGGCATCCAAAGTTTCCAGAGCGATTGGTTATCCAGTTATCGTTCGAGTAGCTTATACGCTAGCTGGACGAGGGGGCGGTGTTGCTTACAACGAGTACGACCTTCAAGAAATTGTACGGCGTGGATTATCACTCAGTATGGTTGGACAAGTCCTAATCGAGAGGTATGTCGGAGACTGGAAACAAATTGAATACGAAGTAATGCGAGATAGAAAAGGAAATAGTGTTATTGTTTGCAATATGGAAAACATCCTGGGAATGCGTGTGCATACTGGGGATAATATCGTCGTAGCGCCGTCGCAAACCTTGAATAATTCTGAATACCATTTGTTACGCTCGGCAGCTCTGCGTGCGACGGCTTATTGTGGGGTTGTTGGAGAATGCAACGTTCAGTTCGGACTTGATCCGACGTCTCCAAAGTACTGCGTTATAGAAATAAACGCAAGGCTTTCGAGATCTTCCGCGCTCGCCAGTAAAGCGACAGGATACCCACTTGCATATATGGCTGCAAAGATTTCACTGGGATATTCTCTACCGGAGTTGATTAACAGTATTACCAAGGCGACAACTGCATGTTTTGAACCTTCATTAGACTACGTAGTCCTCAAAATGCCTCGGTGGGATTTTCGTAAATTTGAGCTCGTGAAACGTAAACTCGGAAGCACAATGAAATCAGTCGGTGAAGTGATGGCCATCGGACGAGGTTTCGAGGAAATCTTACAAAAAGCAATTAGGATGTCTGAAATAGGAAAAGATGGCCTTGTCGCCAATCCTGATGAAGACAAAAAAAGTCAGAACTATGTTTCAGCCGCAGGCAGACCCAATTTGCCAAACTTTCCAGCGCAGGGAAATGGAGAAGAGGATGAAACACAGGAAGGGGGGGAAGGTAGTACGGAGTATACAGAAACAATGGAACAAGCATTGCTCCATCCAACTGACGAGATTATATTTGACGTTGTCAAAGCGATGAAAGCTGGGATGACTTTACAAAAAATAACCATGCTATCAGCGATAGATCCATGGTTTTTGATCCGAATTAAAAACATAATTGATATGGAGTATAGATTACGACAACAATCCGACTTTGATGAAGATATTATAAAAGAAGCAAAGAAAATTGGTTTTTCAGATAAGCAAATAGGAAGATGTCTAGGCATCGACGAACTAAAGATAAGGAGTTTGAGACACCGGTTTGGAATCAAACCTGTGGTAAAGCAGATCGATACACTCGCTGCCGAGTGGCCTGCAAAAACAAACTACCTATATTTGACCTATGGTGGCCAGAATGATGACATCTTGGTGGAAACGGGATCTAAGAGAAGCGTCCTCGTACTTGGCGCCGGCCCTTATCGGATCGGGAGTAGCGTGGAATTTGATTGGGGAACAGTAAACACAGTCTGGGGTCTAAAAGAAAATGGAGTCCCTGATGTTTCAATAATTAATTGCAATCCTGAAACCGTTTCTACAGATTATGACATTTCTGATAGATTATACTTTGAAGAGTTGACCTTTGAAAGAATAATGGACATTTTTGAAAAAGAGAAACCAGTTGGGATAGTAACTTGTGTAGGAGGACAGACGGCGAATAACGTTGCTCCCAAGCTAGCCAAACAAGGAATTAATATAGTTGGTACGAGGAGCCAGGACGTCGATAGAGCTGAGGATAGAGAAAAATTTGGAAAATTATTAGATTCATTGAACATTAAGCAACCCGCGTGGAAAAAATTTACTAGCATATCAAAAGCCAAACAATTTGCAGAAACTGTCGGCTATCCTGTTTTAGTTAGACCGTCGTATGTTCTCAGCGGCGTAGCCATGAAAATTGTGTGGGCGGAACAACAATTAGAGCAATTCTTGACAGATGCTGTAAGAGTTAGTCCTGATTTCCCAATAGTTATCAGCAAATTTTTACAGGACGCCTCGGAAGTGGAAGTGGATGCTGTAGGAGGTACCAATGAAGTTCTTATAGGTTCTATAATAGAACACATTGATAATGCGGGTATACATTCTGGAGATGCTCTTATGTGTATACCCCCTTGGAGACTTGACCGAAAAACTACTGAGACATTAGTGGATTATTCAAGTCGAATAGGTAGAGCGTTGAATGTTAGGGGTCCTTTTAACATTCAATATCTCATCAAGGACGATGAAGTATTGGTAATAGAAGCAAATATCCGAGCGTCAAGATCAATGCCCTTTGTGTCAAAATTTGTAGGAATAAATCTAATAAATATTGCTGCAAGGGCGATGACTGGCAGGGCTCTTCCGAAAAACGCGAAAGATCTCTGGTTAAAGACTTCAGGATTCGGAATCAAAGTCCCACAATTTTCTTTTATGCAACTTGAAGGAGCTGACATAGTGCTTAGCGTAGAAATGCAATCTACCGGCGAAGTAGCATGCTTTGGGATCAGTTTTTACGATGCATTGTCTAAGGCGTATACCGCCGCAGGATACGAACTCCCATTATCGGGTTCAGCACTAATTACTATCGGGGGCCAGAAAAATAAGGAAAAATTGTTGCCGTTGATTTCACTTATTTCACTAATGGGATACAATATAATGGCAACAGAGCATACAGCTGAATTCCTGGTAAGTAATGACTTCAAAAACATCCAGGAGGTTTACAAGATTAGCGAGCCGGACCGAAAACCCAATATTTCAGATTTGCTGTTTGAACACAAAATTAATTTTATTATAAATATCCCGTCAACATCTACAATTGAGAAGTATGTTGGAATGTTGTATGACGAATATCAAATTAGAAGAAAAGCTGTTGAGATGGGCGTCCCTGTCCTAACTACGTTGGAAGCAGCGAATTCGTTCATCAAAACTCTCGAATGGTTAATGACAAATACTCCAACATTGACTTTTATGCGGGATTATGTTAAATTATGAACAATAGCAGCCGTTGAAATTACATCTCGTTATTCTTATCATTAGTACAAAACAGGTTCATGATAATAGCCTTGCCACCACGTTACGGTCATCAGCAACTATTGAACCATCTAGTGTTACAGCCATTGCCTGTTCAATCGCGTTATGCTGAAGTGCCCTGTTGATTATTGGCGAAATTGATTTAGCGTACCGTTTATGAATCATCGGTACGTCCTTATTAAATGAGGGCACGATTATGATGTCGAGCGTTCCTACAGTTCCAGGGAATATCATCTCTCTCTTCACTTTAAGATACAGCCATATCCGTCGCCCGTTGATAACGCTATTGCATCTCGAGAAAACCGGATGGATATGCCCCATTACAATTCTTTTTATCGATGCTCTAGCAGAGGATGGCATCGTATGGCCGTGCGCTAACAAGGTCTCCTCCATGACCATGCCTTTGACGCTCATAATATTAATATTCTGCGGGATTAAGAACCGAACGTAGGTATCATGATTACCTGGTACTACGTAAATGCTCGCGTGTCCAGAGAGTATTCTGAAGAATTCCGGGACTTGGTTCCATTCTTGTTTGCTTATGGATCGTATGGTGCTCTTTACGTCACCGAGTAATATTACGCCGTATAACTGATTTGATTTGATAAGGTGTCGTAACTCTTCAAGCATCGTATTGAGAGAATATCTCGAGTCAACGGTGACTCCTCGTAGGTTCAGCTCACCCTCAAATCCGATATGTAAGTCGGATACCACGAGATATGTGCGTTTTATATCAGTCCTTTCCTCTTCGAGTAGTAGTGCTGGGTGAGGATACAACGGCCGAATAGATACCACGCCTAATCACTGTCTCTATCTATCCAACAATTAAATATCTGGCTTTCTCTCTTGTTCGATGATCGTAACGTACCAAAAATTAACCTATGATGAGAATTTGAAATTACTATTTTATTAGAATTGCATTAACACTGCCATCTTGACCTGGACGCGAGACTACCCTTGCGGTCCCGGCTTCTGTATCCACCAACGCGCCTTTACTAATCACCCCTCTCCTCTCATAATCTTTGTTTGCAGGATTCTTTGTTACGCGTATTATCGCCAATTTAGTCGTTTTTTTTGAACTCGGATCCAAGACATTCACGGTTTCTGCGGATTTTAAAGCCGTCTTTATGTTGTTTCCTCTCGTCCTCCTGGTAGTTGTTATGGTAGTACCTGCGATAGCCTCGTTTGGATATCTGTCCAGTTCGAATTTCCGTCTAGCTCTCGACGCAACCCGACGACCGCCAGAAGCTTTACGTCCTGCTAGGTTTTCTAATGACTTACGCATAAGTAATCGCCATAAGTATATTCCTCTTATTAAGACCTTTCCGCTTCCTCCATCGGTGATGCTGTCGCGGCGATCATTAGGTTGTTACGATGTGTTAGTTTATTATTTTTACTCTGATTATTGGGCGTCGTTAGTAGCGAATTTCTTAAAGATTCAAGGTCTGTTACCCCAAAATAACTTCGAAACTTCTTTGTAGTTCGGTATGTTTTTGACCGTCCGAGTTGTTCGAGCTCGATGAATCCCATTTGCTTCAAGGTTCTAAGATGGGCATATACCTGACTTCCTCTAATCTGCATGAGACGTTTCGAAGTCACAGGTTGTTCATATGCAATGTACGACAATGTCTTAAGAGCCGATGTTGGAATTAAAGGACGCTGCGCAAATTTTCTGATTAGGGGTGTATAGCCAGGTTTTAATTGAAGCACGAAAGTTCCATCAGCTAACTCAGTTATCTCTATGGCCGTGAAAACGGATTTTGTTTTTTTAATTAATTCGTTAACTACTTTCCTTGTATTTGATTTTGAATTGGTTCCAGATGCTCTTACCAACTCTTCAATTGACAAGGGCCGACCCGCTGAATATAATGCAGCTTCGATTCTCGCAGTGATTTCCTCAGCTGGGAGAGAACTCCTCAACTTCGCCTACCTATTCTATTGGTGGATTTAGTAATTCGCATACATGCTCACTTAATCGTAATTTTTATGTCTTCAGATTCCTCACTCTGTTCTAGATTTATTTTTCCTTTAGTCACAAGATAAAGTAATGCAATAAAGTACCTAGCAACCTCTAATGCGCCCATTTTTGAAATAAGCATTCTAAACATCACCACATGGTCTACATTAACGATACCAAAAATCTTATCTTCATATTGTCGTATTATTTGTTCAAATTTCTGAGAGTATTGATCAAAGTCAAACCCTTGTACTGGTTCGATAGTAAGTTTTTTTCTCCTCGAATCCGGGTTTGAGATCTCGAAGATCATATTCTCTAGCACTTGAAGAAGTTCTTCTAAAGATACGGGGTACGTTGATTCGAACCTGAATGGAAGCTCAATCGCATTAAGATCTGTTACAGGATCATGACTTACTGGATCTATGATCGTTTTCTTCTGCATAGCTACTTTCTCTAGCCTAAAAATGCTTTCGACTTTAAGACGGTGTATCATCGATGAAGATAAAGCTGCAATTCCGCATAATCGGAGATCTTTTTTTCCGGAGGCGTGAATAATATTTAGCAAAAGTCCGAGAAGCTTACTTATATCTATATCCCAAACATCTTTCTTGCTAACTAAAGAAGGGTTAAACAATAAATTTAGAGGTGGTTCGGCGATCTTCTTTTTTGAATCATAGTTGATGGCAACATCTGAGTTTTCTCTTCCTTGTAACAATTCTAAATCTAGGTACATGAGGTCTAGTCAGGATATAATAAAGTAGCAAATCAATAAAAGCGACGTACATGTGTGAAGAACTTTTTCCTAGCTGTGGGTTTATCTTTGGATGAGAGGGGATTCGCATCTGATTTGACAGTGTTTGAGAGCGTCTCTCAAGTTCGATCAGCTGATGCTTACTAGAACTCTACTAGTTTCTTTGTTTCATCGAATATTCGCATAAACTGTTCTTAATCAATTAATCGCTCGGAGTGAAGCGTCTCGAGCTACACGCCGCTTACGCTTTAAAGGGTCATAAACCACTGACCACTTCCATCGAAGAAACATTGGAGAATATTTCGAATGTTCATGTTCACCATATGTGCTATTTGTAGTGCGAATGGAATCACCGAAGCTGCATATAAGTAGGATCGAATATCACGGCATATGTGCTAGAGTTGGGGTCAAGGTAGTATTGACATCCACAAAGAAGATAACGTAGTGGCATCACAGTCATGCATACTTTTCACAGCCGTCTTCAGATAGGCCGTTTTAGTTTTTCTGTAGCCAAGTCCAGTTAATTTCATCCACCATATATATAATTTGATTTGTGATCGAAATAGCATGATTTAATTTAAATACGGTCGATATATATTATCTTGTACTTTTGGAACAGCAGGACAATAAGAACAGAGTTCGAGCTGAGGTGAAATTTCCGCTCATACTGGTTCATACACCATTTGGTTTGAACTTTTTTGAGAAGGTAGCAAACACAAAGGCAGCTAGAGTCTATGCTAAATTTAATATTTATCTCATGCCCATCATAACTGCACTAGCAATATTTCTAATCATAGGGTCATTGATTGCGTTGTTTTCAAACTCGACAGTGAGGGCTGGAGTGCGTGAGATAGGTCCGCAGTCTAACTTGCTTATCCCAGGATTGAACCCATATCTACCGTGGACATATGGGTGGATCGCGCTGGTGGTCACGATTATAATACACGAGGCAGGCCATGGCATAGTCGCTCGGGTACACAATATTAAAATTGAGTCGACAGGACTTGTCCTAATTCTAGGATTTCCTATCGGGGCCTTTGTTAATATTGCACAAGAAGAGTTATCAAGAACTCCATTAAAGCAAAAAAGCGCGATCTTAACTGCAGGTCCACTAAACAATATGGTAATTGCAGTAGTATCTCTGGTTGCACTATTCTTTATAACCTCTACCCTTACTCCTATTTCAACCAACATTATACATCAATCTGGGGTTGTAGTTGTAGGAGTAGGAGACCACACTCTTGCGGGTTCGATCGGGTTATCGAAAGGATCTGTGATCGAGACAGTAGCAGGACAGAAAGTGCACAGTACGGATGATTTAGGAAAGTTTCTTAGGTCAAATCTGGGTAAAACCGTTAACATAACTTGGAAAGACAAGGTTGGACATCAGATAATCCGGTCAGTCCCTATACCGCAATTCGTAGAGGCAGGTCGGGGAATCTTGGGTATCACGATAACAGATGTAGCACCGGATCCGACCCAGGTATTAAGCAGATACAAGAATGCCTTCAGCTCCAATCCTATAGCCCTATTGTTGCCTCCTACCATGGCACAAGGCTCAGTTCCCTATTCTGATCTGATGGCCCATGAATATCATTCAAACGTGTTGGGGTCCGCTTTTCCCCTAGTTGCTAATATGCTGTTTTGGTTATGGTTTATCAATTTTAATGTAGGAATTTTCAACGCACTGCCAATAGGTCCGTTAGATGGAGGCCAATTTTATAAGTCGCTAATTGAAAATAGAATAAGATCAAGGCCGAGCACATTGAAGAATGCCCCAACACTGGTTACGTTAGTAATGACAGCGATAGTGGTAATGGCTGTGTTGCTTCCATGGTTGTGGCCGCATTAAGGTGCCAAAACCAGCAAAATATCCACAGTTGTCATCTCGGTAAAATTTTCTGGATGTGGCAGCTAAATTAAGATCCTTAGGTACCCCTATTTGAGTTGGACCATACTCATAAAAAAAAGCCTACCAGCGGACTTGACCGAAAATAGGACGTACTCGCACAAATAAAGAAACAGTAAAATATATTTCTACATTTTAGACTAGGAAAACAAGCGCGATAGCGGTAGTACCTCTGATTAGTATATTTCCTCGTATCATTTCTCAGGTACCTGCAAATGCAAAGAATCATTGCAGGCTGATGCTTCTGTATTTCATCGTCAGTCTGCAACTCCTATTAGGGGTCTGCTATAGTATCGCAATTACGGACGGGAAAAATATAATTCCAAGAACATTATTGTAGTCATCTAGTGGCACACGATACACGAAACCCTCCCCTTACTAATTCGGATTCCATAATGCATACGGAGCAAATATTTTTTGAGCTTGCCAGCGAGCAGAGACTTTCGATTCTTTTCAAATTAACCGAGCACGATTCTAAGCTTGCGAAACTATCTAAGGATCTGAATGTCACCATGCAAGAAGTCCACCGGAATCTCAGCAGGCTAATGGATGCAGGTTTGATCGAAAAAGATTCAGCAGGAACATTTTCCTTAACAACGTTCGGAAAGGCGATTATAACTCAAACTTCAACCTTTGGATTTCTTTCACGAAATAGAAGTTACTTTTCCGAACACATTTTCGGCGAAATTCCTATGAAGTTCATCCACCGGATCGGTGCGTTAGATAACTCCGAATATGTCAGTGGCCTAGTCGGCGTTATTGAATTATGGAAACAGCTATACAATCGGTCGTCTGAATATATTTATGGAATGCTACCACAAATCCCTTTAGACCTGATTGAAGCCATCATGCCAAAAATAAGGAATGAAGGTGTCAAATTTAATTATATATTACCGGAAAAAGCCATTGTACCTAAGAATAGAGCTGAGATTCTCAAAAATTCTGGTTATCAAGAATTGATGAGGAAAGGTGTGGTAGAGAGAAGAATGGTGGATAAAATACAAGTGGCTGTCGTTTTAAGCGAAAATCAGGCAACGGTAATGTTTCCTACTTTGAAACATGAGACAGACATGAATTCTGTGTTCTATAGCAGTGGCTTACAGGTCGATAATGGTATATTCCATGAATGGTGTCTTGATTTCTTCAGATATAATTGGTTTAATTCGATGTCTTTTGACGAGAGTAAGCTCATAGAAGTCTGAAGCATATTATTGGGCTCTGGCTTGCCTCAAACGCACCTCTCCCGGAATTGATAAGCAAAGCCACATTGACTTTGGCTTTGGTTACAGTATCTGCTCGAGTATCTTGTATACCAACACTGAACGAAATTGTTGCCTTGCAAAATTAATGGAATGTTTGGAATTCGTACAGTTCTGTCGATGTTTGCCTTAAATTGCTAACTCAAATTTAAATGACGACCATTGATAAGTTTATAGAAGCTAAGGATTTCAACTCCTAAAAATATATTAATGGATGGCCTCTAATACAAATTGGCTTATCATCGGTCTAAATGTTCACTATTTCCTGCCTCTTTGATATGCAATCTTGTTGCTATATGTGAGGCAAAAAATACCGAAAAAGCTGGATAAATAAGAGACGTGGGAGAAAGTCAAAAACTAAACAAAGCTCGTGTAGAGGAACAAGAAAAGCTTGTCGATAAGCAGAGCGATGATGCTCCAACAAGAGATAAGGGTGCTAACAATAGCAATGAAAATAATACTAACACTAACGGCACTGACAACAACAACAACAGTAACAATAGGAAGCACAAGCATCAAGTACAGACTATTATTCCAAAGAAGGACAAAGGAAATGAGAATCCATTCGCTGCAAAGTTGACTACAGACAGTGAAGGCGAGGTTGCAAAAACTATTTTACAATCAATTCCAACAGAATCCCAAGTTACATCAGCTAAGTTCGAAGGTCCAAATATCGCACTATATACAAAAAATGCTAAATTCTCACTTACAGAACTGACCTACTACTTATCGTCTCTGTCTAAAAGTCTGAAAAAGAGATTTGTTATTCGTACTGACCCTTCTATCAGAATAGGAGAAGACGAAACCCGGAAAGCCGTTGTCAAATTACTGCCCAAAGACGTCTTAGTTTCTGCTGTCTTCTGCGATGATGCAACAGGTGAAGTCGTTCTAGAAGTTAACAAGCCAGAAGTTGTAAGCCCGGAATTAGTAGTGGAAATAGCTATATCCACAGGCTGGGTAGCTCACACTAGACTTTCCCCACATATACCATCTGCCATCCTCAATACTATTCATTCTACCCTAAAGAGCTCGGCTAAGGAACGGACGATATTCCTACAGGAGTTAGGAAATAGGATTTTCAGGACCCCACTTGCAGAGGGAAACAACGGTAGTGGAAATAATCAGCTGAACGCCGCTGCTGAATCATATAGTCGTGGTGGGCAGACTCAGTCATGGTCGATGAACAAAGAAGTCATGCTATTTTGCCTGGGAGGTGTTAAGCAGGTTGGAAGGTCCTGTTTTATCGTCGTAACTCCAGAAAGCAAGGTAATGTTGGACTGCGGCATTAATCCAGGTGAAAGCCGTGGCTTAGATGCTTACCCAAGACTTGATTGGTTTAATTTTAGCTTAAGTGATCTTGATGCAGTAGTTATTAGCCACGCGCATATAGATCATCAGGGGTTTTTGCCTAGTTTATACAAATACGGATACAGTGGTCCTATTTACTGTACTGAGCCAACGTTACCTTTGATGACTCTTCTTCAAATGGATTCTATAAAAATTTCGAAGAGTAATGGGACATACTTGACGTACGAGGGTAGGGACGTTAATGAGGCGATCAAACACTGTATAACGCTGCCATATGGAAAACCGACTGATATATCTCCGGATATTACAATTACATTGAACAATGCAGGCCATATAATGGGCAGCGCAACTGTACACCTTAATATCTCAGGTGCGCATAACATCCTTTACTCCGGCGACTACAAATACGCAAAAACTCAGCTGCTCGACAGCGCATTGTCTATATATCCAAGAGTTGAAACCTTGATTACAGAGAGTACCTATGGCAGCAGCACTGATATAATGCCTGATCAGTCAGTTGTTTACGCAACCTTTACACAGAGCATTAATAAAACATTGACGGAAGGTGGTAAAGTCCTAATTCCCGTTCCAGCAGTCGGGAGGGCACAGGAAATTATGTTAGTGATAGATAAGGAAATGCGCGAAGGTCGGCTGATTGAATCTCCCATATATATTGAAGGCATGATTTCTGAAGCGAGTGCTATACATATGTCATATGCTCATTACCTTGGATATGATGTGCGCAGATCGGTTTCTCAAGGTATTAATCCGTTCGAATCCGAATATTTCACTCAGGTAAATGGGCTAAGTAGAAGAGACGAACTTTTAAATGACGAGAGCCCTTCAATTATAATGGCGACCTCAGGAATGCTTGAAGGTGGTCCTTCAGTAGAATACTTCAAAGAAATAGCTCCATCCCCAAAAAATAAGATTGTGTTCGTGTCTTACCAAATTAATGGGACGCTTGGAAGAAGAGTCATTGACGGCACTATGACAGAGGTAAGTATGTTAGACAAGAGTGGCAAGGTTAAAGTGGTGCCAGTAAGATGCCAAACTCACAAGATTGATGGCTTCAGCGGCCATAGCGATTTTAATCAGATTCTAAACTTTGTGTCGAGAATAAAACCAAAGCGAGTACTTGTTAATCATGGTGAAAAGTCTAAGTCTGAAAACATTGCCAGTGCTGTATATCATAGACTAAAAATCCGGTCAAGTGTTCCGGACAATAGAGAAATTATCAAATTAAGATAAACCAATGTATTTGTATACACACCTTTTTAGCCATGTATCACGAGTTATAAGGTTAGATTAACGAATTGGCAATAAGATATAGATGCGTTAGCTGCAACATCGTGCTGAGCGGTGAAGGAGCTTCGAGACATTACCTTGCTAACCCAACTCATAAACTCGAGAAACTTCCCCCACCACTAAAGCCTGTAAAAAATACGGACGTAACGCGATAATTTGGTTTATTCTCTTATACTCTCTAGGGTCGAGACTACTTGCCAAAGCATAGTCCTAATGTGTGATTGCATTTGGGGATTTTGGGTAACAGTGTCTAACGTGCTAATGGCGTTTGCAGCTCGGACAGACACAGTTCCACTCTTTTCATCTTTTAATGCAAAGTATACCTCTTTTATCATATTCCGGATATTCCTCTGAATATTGATATTCTTGGATATGGTATCTAATGTGGCTATTGCATTTGACAAACGCTCCTCGTTTTCTTTCCGTTTTAATTCTTTCTTTGTTGTCGTCATATCTTTATACATCCTTTAACCGAAGACTGTTTTCTAGTTAATAACTAGTAGCTTTTGAATCTTTTTGTCGTTTGTTAGTCCTCAATTACAACTCAGGATAATACTATTCCAAATAATTATCTTGGTGAATATGTGAGAGGACACCCATTTACTCCGGGTAGCCATGAAGTGTTGCTTTAGCTGCGTTAATCATAATCTAACAAATTACATTGAATCAAGGTTGTTCACAACTAGACAGTTACATGCTTCGAACATGGAAGATAAAAAGAAAATCACAAGTAGATCGAAAAAGCATTTGAATGTGTTTAAGGGGCTTTTTTTAACAAAACCAAAAAATACCCAAATTGATTTCGCATTTGTCATCATAATCTGGTTTTTGACTTATTTGCATATATTTATTTAGTCTAATATGCTGACCGTGAACCCACATATCCGACGTCGGTCTACTAACCTCGTCTAATTTTCTATTGTCATCCCTTCTCCTGCAAACTTTGACTAGGCTTTATTTTTTAGAAATTAGATTCTTATAGCGCATAGATGGTCCAGTATTACTACGAAAGCACCGAGCGAACAGGGAGATCTGATCCGTTGTAACATTTGTGAGATGAGAATAAATGTGGTTTCTATTACAAAGCATACGCATGCCGCTTATCATGAATTGCGGAAATTGGATTTGGAAAAAGAGCTTAATAGGGTAAGGACGACTGATTGTTATGAAAACAATAGGTCGGTTGTTTCCATGTGGTAGACGCTGATCCCGGCTTCACTCAGACAACTTTGTCAAGTGAGCGCTGAGGTGATTTATATCTGACCTATAAAATCAGAAATAAATTTTACGGCCACAGCTATAAGTGATATAGAAAGTAGCTTCCGTAGTAGACTCTCTTTTACTCTATCTGAGATTTTTGCACCGATCTGCCCTCCCACAAACGCGCCTGCGGACAAAGATGCAGCATGAAAATAATCCGGATGTCCTAGAACCGCGTGGGTACCTGTGCCGACGAAGGAGGTTATCAAAAGTGCAATCTGTGAAGTTGGACTCGCGGTGGTTAACGTCATCCCCAAGACAAGAACTAGAAGCGGAACAAAGATTATCCCTCCTCCTACTCCAAAGAGGCTAGAGATTATCCCTGCGCCCAATGCTCCAGAATAGAACAACGGACGGAGGAGGATCGACTTCCTATTATTCCCCGTTGGTCCATTTTGTCTTTCTTTTGTGAAGGAACTATTGTACGCAATATATATTCCTGCAAACATCAGAAGTATTCCAAAGTATATTTTGAATGGCTCTATTGCTATAACGCTTGAAATAAATGCCCCAGCTATGGCGCCAGGAATTGCTACTGCCGCCATTTTCAGCCCAACGTGATAATGTATTTTTTTTTGCTTGGCATAGCTTATGGTCGAAGAAGCGCTGGTAAACGTTACTGCAAAAAGGCTCGTGCTAGAAATCTGAGCAGGAGCAAATCCCATAAAGGTTAGAGCTGGCGTCATTATTAATCCGCCCCCTACTCCGATCATTGATCCCAAGGTACCTGCCCCCAGACCAACAATGATTAAAAGTGCAGACACAACGAAGGGGTCAAGCAAACGTGGACACGAATCCTCTCTTCCTGTAGTTTTAATACGAATAAATCATTTTCGATTTGTTTGGAATCCGAATCTGCGCTATCCTCTTTATTTAGTTCGTCATTTGTGACTAAGTTTAACTAGCATTCGTCCTATTGGTAGTTAATTATTAATTGCAGATTTTTTTCAAATGGTTAGCACAAAATAGGCACCTTCTAAAATGAGTAACAACTATCTGAAACCAGGGGTGTTAATGGTACTCGCAACAGCCCCAATAGTAGTGTAATTTATTCTTGAAGGATTCAATTGCTTCACCAAATTAAGCAAGGAACGTGCACTCCTGTCAGGTCAAAATATTCCAGAACTAAAAAAGGAATTGTTTTATTCTAACAAAAATCGTATGTTTAGTCGGTAATCGTTGTAATTCTTAGTTCTTATCAACTAACTTTCTCGAAGGAAACTTCCTGCAAGTAAGAATTTTTCGTATCTGCGCAACGTTGCCGCTAAAAGATAATCGTCGAATTTAAACATATTAAACCCAATTTAACATCCACTTTGGATGCGATTAGTTGTAATTGGTTTCGGGGTCGTCGGTCAGAGTTTCGCAAGATTATTGTTATCTCGTTCCGCCGATCTGTATAGGCTATACGGAGTTAACCCACGTATTGTGGCCTGCATCGATAGTGGCGGCTACGCGGTTTCCGCAACGGGACTTGATCTTCAGCGGTTACTTAACGCAAAGAAACTGTCAGGTACAGTCGGTGCCTACGATAAAGAAAATCGCAAGTTCGATCCTCTTCGTCTCATTGAGAAGGTGGATGCGGAAATGCTACTGGAATTAACCCCTACTAATCTTGATAACGGTGAACCGGGTATTTCTAATATCATAGCAGCGATGAAATCAGGAAAACATGTCATCACGGTAAATAAAGGGCCTCTTGCCTTGGCATTTCCTTCACTTTTGGAGCTTGCGAATTATAATAACATTAAGCTTCGTTTTAGTGGGACGGTAGGGGGTGGTACGCCAATATTAGAATTTGCAAAGCGATGTCTTAAAGGAGACAGCATAATATCTTTCCAAGGAATTCTCAATGGAACCACAAACTATATCCTTAGCAAGATGGAGGAGGGACTTACCTTTGAAGACGCCCTCAACGACGCCAAATACAAGGGGTATGCCGAGACAGTCCCTTTCCTTGACGCTATTAAAGATGTAAACAGACGTGGTATCACCGGAGTCAGCCTGTCAGATGTTCGGCGAGCTCATAAAAGGGGAAATGCGATAAAATTAATTGCAATATGTAACAATAAACAACTCGATGTCAAGCCGACCGAATTATCAAATGTGGATCCAATTTGTGTGAACGGAACCCTAAATGCGGTGACGTTTTCGTCTGAGCAATCGGGTGAACATACTATAATTGGTCAAGGCGCAGGGGGCATTCCAACTGCAAGTGCAGTTCTTCGAGACCTAATAGATATTCGAAATACTATTTTTGAACAACGAGAGAATTTATGATCAGAAAGAGGAAAACATGACCGTTAGCACCAGTGCTGCTCTAGTAAGACTAAATGAAGCTAACTGAATAATGATTTTGGACTGAGCTAATCAACTATCTTCTTGCTTGCTTATGTCTATCATGCAGATAGTGATTTCCAATGATCCTCCTTTTCACCCATCCATGCAGACAACAGAAAATCTTTGCTTTGTCAAAAGGATTAATAGCCTGATAAGGTGTTTCTAAATAAGTGTATAGTGGGGAATTGGAAGTACAGGCCAAGCGGAAAGCATTGGCTGTTTTGCAAGATGAATTTAGTAGGATTTTAAATTCGGCAAGGGAATTGTCTTCTCTCACTACCTCACTTGTCAGGGGAGACGTTAAGGATATACATGCATCATTGGAAAGGATGAGAACTGCCGAAGAAGAAGTAGAGAATCTCCGCCGCAAAATTACCCGAGAAGTTGCAGAAATTGGAAGCCTGATGGTTTATAGAGAGGACGTATTGAGAGCCGCCTATCTTATGGACGATATCGCAGGTTATATCAGTGGAGTATCGTTTAGACTTGCCAATATGAAATTAACATCTTTAAAGAAAGGAAAGTTTGATGAGGATTTAGAGCAGCTAATTGGAATGGTCGTTGACGCGATTTTTAAATTGAACGAAATGGCTAGGGCACTCAGTATTAATCCAGGAAGTACGATTGAGCTTGCACAAGATGTTGAAAAATTGGAACGAAAAGTTGATGCAAGGTACAGGGCCGTCATCATAAAGGCGCTCAGCGAAATCTCCGTTACTAAGGATTTACTTCTCTTAAAAGATGCGATCGAAGGGATTGAAGGTATGGCTGATAAATGCCAAGAGACCTCTGATTCGCTTACTATATTGGCACTGAGTATGTAATGCATCCTATTAAAGGGATATTGGTAGAAAATAGAATAATTGTCTGGAATATAGAACACTCGCGTGCTTTATTTGGAAACGGATACTACGGTAAACCGTTAGGAGTCCCAAAGCCAAAAGGAATCCAATTTGATTCCCCACTAATTTTGGATTTGATGGAGGGATGTTACTTGAGTCAAATAGGTAAACTCGAAATATCTAGTAATGGTGGCAGACGATTATCATCCAAAGATATCCGGGCTATATGCAAGAAGGAATATGCAAATTTTGAGATAAAGTACATGGTTTTTCAGAACCTACGGGACAGGGGCTATATCGTATCACCAAGTCTTAAATTTGGCTGTGACTTTGCCGTTTACGAGCAGGGCCCGGGGATTGACCATGCACCATATTTAGTGCAGGTCTTCAAGCCGACCGACCATATGACGGCAACAGGAATTGTGCTTTTTGGAAGGTTAGCCACAACTGTGAAAAAGCAGTTTATCCTAGCAATCCCGAGGACTAAGGACAGAAAGGTTGATTTTGTCGGGTTTGAATGGTGGCGAGCCTAGTAAAAATAGAGCAGTGTGAAGGTTTATCGATTCAAGGACAACTGAGTTGCATGAGTTTTGTTCGACCAACGGGCTTTTTGTGGGGGCAGGTCAAACTTTACAAAGTTTTCTCCCGAGATTGTGAGACGAGTGGCAAATTTATCATAGCCTGGTTCGAGCCAGCCCTTATATCTGATAGAGTTTTTGACGATGTCAAATACGCTTGGTTTTTTCTCATCGACTTCTTCGTAACAGGATAAAAGTTCACCATACCTGATTTCTGTTTTTTTGTTAAAATGGGATAAATAATAGGCAAACACGGCGGCCTTTTCATAGTGATTGGACGGTTTTTTTTGCGCATAAAACTCCCTCAATCCAATCTTGTCTTCATTTGCTTTTAGATCTACAGGAATTGGCGGAAGAGTTAGAGACTGTTTTGAGGGGCTATGCCTCGTATTGTTCGTTTGCATTGCCGATAACTTTGTCTCTGTATGGAGAGGTAGAGATTTTTTATAAATTTCTTCCTGTTTGGAAAGGCCTTGTTCGACTCCCATGCCCATGGCCTCTCTAATTGCAGAATTGAAGAGTTCTTCAAACTTTTCTAAATGCTTGTCAACAAATGTAACAGTACCTTCTAATTCTACGATACCTTCCTTCGCATTAATCTTAAATTTTGCCTCTGGAACGCTCAATGTTAGTACGAGTAGCTACCCTTTTAATTAAGTTGTCGGTACAATACCGTAACCTTGACCTCATCGCACACGAGAGAAACGAATCGATCATTTTAGTGCTCATTAGCCAGATCAGGACCAGATACTCACTCAGAGGTTAACTTTAATAGTCATGGAAAAGTGCTTAATCCGTGAAAGCGCAATCCTTTAGACCTTCTTTGAAATTTAACGGTAAAATAGTTGTAATCACTGGAAGCGGTACAGGAATAGGTCAGGCGATTGCTAAAAAATTTGCAGAAAACGGCGCACACATCGTGATTATGGGACGAAGAAGAGAACCATTGGAGCTTACCTCTGCAATATTATCAGATACTGTAAAGGCTGCCGGTTCGACTGGTAAAGTACGATCTTTCCATGGGGTAGACGTGGCAGACGAGGTTGGGATTAACAATATGTTCAAAGTTATTAAAGAAGAATTTGGAACGGTCGATATTATCATAAATAATGCGGGAGTGTCAGGTCCGGTGAAGGTATTTACTAGTGCCACTCATGCGGAATTCAAAGAGTGTGTAGCGATTCATCTTACGGGGGCTTTTTGGACTTCGCTACAGGGAATTAAGTCAATGGAACGAGGTGGCAAGATAATTACGATTGCCACATTTTTCACTGAAGAGAATCGCTATGAGCAAAGACCGTATCGATTTAGAGCTCCCTACACTTCTGCACAAGGATCGAAGAATAGGTTGGCAGAGGCTCTGGCTTGGGAGCTCGTAGAAAAAGGCATAAAGTCGATTGCTACAAATCCGGGTCCTGTCCACTCAGATCGAATTTATAAAACTGTCTACCCCAAGGCGGCAGCCGAGTTCCTAAGAATTGGTGGCTATCAAGGCCTCACATCTATAGAAATTGAAAGAGTTTTAACCATATTACTACAGCTACTCGGTCAACCTGAACCACTTATTTCGGAGGGCATAAGAGAAGCCGCCAACGAAATCTCGAAATCCCAGAAGAGTAGTAGTACTGACTCATTTTCAAGTGTTGCGAAAATGGAGGCAGTACTCTCTGGGTTACTTGCGAAGGTACAAGAAATCGCCGAAAAGATACAATTCAATACTGCCAAGATGATAGTCGACGGTGAATTTCTGACTCAAGACGACGTTGCGAATATGGTATTGAATTTGTGTGACGATGTTATAAGCAAGTTAATTAACGGTAGGGTTGTTCCCAACGATCGCGTATTTTATCCAGTCAAACCTCTAGTTGGAACTGCGATCTTGGGAACGAATTTACTTCATCCAAAAATTAAGGACAAAGTTGTTGTCATTACAATAACGTCTTCATCGGAAAAGGATCTGGATCGTGCAAATAAAATCGCGGCAGCGCTGTCTTCTAGCAATGTCAAACAAGTTGTAATACTTGCCAAGAATCCCGCAGATTTGACACGATTCAGAGGTTTCCACAGTCACTCAGTCAATCTTTCAGAAGAAAAGAGCGTACGAATGATTTTCGAAACGGTTAGATCGAAATTTGGCAGTCTAGATGCGTTGATACATATCACAGGAGACTACGATTATGAGTTGCCTTTTTCCTCTCTGGCAAGAGCACAATGGGATTCATTGGTTGACAATTTCATTAATATCCCCGGTTTGATCGTGAAGGAAGCGGTTAATATGATGGCGCCTGAAGGAGCAGCGGATGAACCGGTGAAATTCAGAGGCTCTAAAGGTGTAGTTGTAATCATCGGCCCTGATGCCCCTGTGGGTAAAAAGATTTCGGGAACAGTCAGAGCTCGCTCAGAAGTTTTCAGAGGTGCATTACGGCCATATACTGCCACAGTGAATCAAGAGCTTGCTGATGTCTTGGGTTCCGATATTCGACTCTATCTCGTACTGCCAGGAAATATAGAAGGAGAGCCGCCTGATACTGAAATGTTGAAAAACTCCTTAACTCATCTACTCTCGGTTTCATCTCTCAAAAGAAGTGAAGTAATATTTTACATAGATGAATCGAAAAGTTAAATTATCATTATGATGATACCGCGGCAGAGTCCGCATACTGCTTCCTTGGAGAACAATTGCCTATCTACTAAGAACTTATTGGCCCGCACAATAAAATATTCCTGATAAGCCCTAGGATTATGCTTTGCCTGCATAACCTTTTGATGGTTGGCTGAACGTTAGTATTATGTTTATATTTTGAAGTTATTTCTCATGAGTATGTTCGATCCTGCCAAACTTGTGGTCGAAGGATGGAATGGCTACGTAAGAGAAAAAGGAAAAGTGAAAATTTGCAGGCCACATGATAATCGAAGTGCTCCGATCCATCATAAATTCACTAATAATACTTGAAAAGCTTGGAATGAAAAAGAAGTATGTGATTGAAAAAGTGACCGTGGAATAAAAATACGAAAGCTACTCAGACTGCGTGTGAGGCAGTAAAGCAGATTAACTTGTGACTTGCTCGCTAGATGATTCCGTTGTCGACGTTGAGGCTGGCGACGATGATGTGGACGATGGTCCCCCATTCACAATTTCAGCAGTTGCGAACCTGTTTCCGACCTGCACCACTCGAATCTTGGCGTTCTGACCTACCTTACCGTTCTTCACAAAGATTACAAATCCCTGTATCCTTGCAATACCGTCACCTTTCCTACTGATCTCTGTAATCTGTACGTCATAGTCTTTACCAGTTTCGACTGGTTTTGGACCAAAGTTATCGTTTCTTCTGAATCCTCCGTAGCTCATTCTTAATACCTTAACTCAAGTCAGATAATGAACCATATATAAACTGTCAAAAGCGCGATCCGGTGTGTGTTTAAGTTCCAACTTTAATTCCGGGCTCGCATATTGACCGCAAGCATTCTATTGCTGAAAGTATTGCGAGAAAACTGGTCTTTGGATTATTCGGGCTTGGAACATTTCGCACGGTTATAGACATCTCTCCGAAAGCACCCGTCGCCTCAATTTGATGTTGATTTACAGTAATATTAGGATCCGCAATGATTTTGACTTTCGTTTGTTGAATGCCAATTCCTGCAAGGCTGAGTACTGCCGCAACGTTGATATTGGCAGGAAATTTGTTGACTGCGTCTGCTGCGGTCCCTTGATAAACCAGGGTCTTTTTTTTTATGGAATTCAATCTTGTAGGCTCGGAATTAAAAAAAGGAGCACCGGCTAGAGCTCTGGGATTTTTTGTTGTTGTGAGCGTCACTGAATCTAGCATTCCTTTTACACTCCTAATCGCATCTATGCCCGCGATCGCACCGGAGGGGACATAAATATGATTTCCATTCGTGTAGACCTCACTCAACAATTGGGATAAGAAGAACTCGTCTGCTAATGCCCCAACGCTCATTATGAGCAGATCCTTCTTATTTTCAACAACATGTTTACTAAAGGTTTTAGCCGCTGCTTGAGAGGCAGCCTCAATAACGATGTCCGCATCTTTGAATTCAGAAGAAGAAGCCAATTCTGAAAAGTTTGAAAATAGAGCTACATTGTCCTTGCGTAATCGCAATTTCAGTTTCTGTGCTGCATCTTCGACGGTATCAAATAACGCTACAAGCGTAGCGCTTCCTACTTTACCAGAATCTATGGCTACCGCTAGTTCGCTTCCAATAGTTCCACAACCTATAAGGCAAACCTTCATCACAAACACTAATTTTTTACTTCGATAGAATCGTAGTGGCTGCTCATTACTTCAGGCTTGTTAATTTTCTAACGTCTTCCGCCTCGCTCTGGCCTCTTCTGCCCTGGTGGTCGCCTTTTCTCAAAGCGTTTAATAAAGTTATTCTTATTACGCAACTTTGAGACAGGGCTTAGTCTTACCTTCCCTTGAATTTTCGGAGTCTGCCCCCTTACCTTCCCCGCCTTCGTCAGAGATCCATGCGTTGGCATTGCTGACGATTATTGAAGCTACATCTTATATATACATATGCACATTCATCTCAACACAACTATAGTGGCAAGTATTGCCTACGACATGAACTAGTAGGGCAATCATCTCCTCGATTATACTCATTTAAATGTGCTGTGAGACATGCACGATTATGATGCTTGAAGCAGACTACAAACATCGAGTGCTATCCTTGAAGAAGGAAAAAAACGCAGTGATTCTAGCACATAACTATCAGCTGCCTGAAGTGCAAGATGTAGCGGATGTTATAGGTGATTCATTAGCACTCTCACGAACTGCCGCCCAGTCAGACGCCGATACTATAGTGTTCTGTGGTGTGCACTTCATGGCGGAGACCGCTGCTATCATATGTCCAGATAAGCAAGTTTTAATTCCTGATCCTGACGCAGGCTGTTCGCTCGCTGCTAGTATTAATGCCCGTGAATTGAAATCTTGGATAGCCGAGCATCATGATGCTGTAGTAGTAAGTTACGTTAACACCACAGCAGAAGTAAAGGCCCTGTCAGATTACTGTTGTACATCTTCTAATGCGGTTAATGTAGTGAACAGCATACCCTCGAATAGAGAAATACTATTCCTGCCAGATATGTTTCTCGGATCATACGTAGCTAAAATGACAAAGAGGAAAAACATGTACATTTGGCCCGGTGAATGTCACGTGCACGCTGGTATAAAGGCTCAAGACATTAATGAGATGTTCCAGAATTTCAACAATGCTGATTTTCTGGTGCATCCGGAGTGTGGTTGTACCTCAACAACATTGTATCATATCGCGACTGGAGAATTGGAAAAATCTGCACATATACTTTCCACCGAAGGAATGATGAAACACGCATCCGCATCCGCTGCAAAGCAGTTTGTAGTTGCAACAGAAACGGGTATACTCTACAGAATGAAGAAGGAAAATCCACATAAACAATTCATACCTATTAAGAAAGACGCTATATGCAAATATATGAAATTGATCAATTTGGAAAAAATTCAAAATTCGCTTATTAATAACGTGTATCAAGTTAAAGTTCCTCCTAAAACCGCTGTGAAAGCACGAGCTGCCATCGAGCGTATGCTAGCAATATCGTGACTGAAGAATACAAAGGGGAAGGAAGAAGGTGTGAGTAGTGAACTAAGATGGCTGGCAATCACTGTTGCTCATTATCTCTAGGCTATAATCAATTGCTTTTGGAGAATGTGTTAGGTATCCGAGCGAAATAATATCAGGTTGTAACTTTGCGTAATCAGCTATGTTATGCGGATCAATCCTTCCTGAAATCTCTACTTTGACTTTTTTGCGAACGCCCATTTTTCTAATCTGGGTTATTGCATCTTTTGCTTGCTTTGGAGAAAAGTTATCGAGCATTACGATATCTGACCCTGCCCTAACCGCGGAGACCATTTCGGCCAAATTCTTTACTTCACATTCCAATAATAAACATCCATTAATTTTTTCTCTCGCCAGTCTGATAGATTGTTCTATCGAGTCTGCCAATACCAGATGATTATCCTTTATCAAGGCCATGTCATCAAGTCTAATCCTATGGGTCACTCCACCTCCTAATAGTACAGCTTTTTTGTCGAAAGATCTCAGTCCTGGAGCGGTCTTCCGGGTACAAGCAACTTTTATGGATCTGTTAATTTTTCCAACCATCTCAACAAGTTTCCGAGTTTCCGTTGCAATCCCGCTCATTCTCATTATCAGATTTAATGCGGTTCTCTCTGCTTGGAGTATAGCGAGCGCTCTGCCAGAAATATTCATTACTACACTGCCATCTTCTACACGAGATCCGTCTGTTACTAAGGTCTGAACCCTGCACCTACAAATGTCGAAAAGGATTCCGGCTTCCTCAAGACCAGCTATTATTGCCGATTTTCCGGATTTACAGATAATTTGGGCGCAAGCAGAGAGATCTGGTGAGAGAACGCTTTCGCTAGTAACGTCCCCAGTGCCCACGTCCTGCTGTAAGAAACTAATTAGTGATTCTCTAACCTCAAGATATGCACGTAAATTCTTCATCTTTCTTTTTTGTCACGATTAAGCCACCTTGAGCGCGTATTTATGTGGAACTGTTATATCGAGTGTGGCCGCCACCATAGATTTTGCCGGCTCAAAAATCAGGATAATGCCAGACCAGTCTGGGCTTAGATCAGCCGACTTACAAACTGGGCAAACCTTTCCAACTGTGACAGCTTTGCACTTTTTACAAGCTACTTCCCTAGCCAATTATTTATTCCCACCTGCTCCGCCTTTCTTTTCCTTCAGAGGTACTGCCGCCGGTGGCTGCTTTGCTCTAAGCACCTCCTGTTCAATCCATTCAGTAGCACCAAGGAATGGTTGTCTGCAGGTTATGCCTATTTTTCCCATTGCGGCTCCCTTGCCAAGACTTATGGCTGTAACCCTTGCGCGTATACGCGAGCCAATTTTTAGACTCTTGGCTGTTTGATTGGCGACTATGACACCTTGCTTAACGTCGCTTCTCAGATAATCATCGGTAATCTGCGACAGGTGTAACAACGCATCAGTCGGCCCAATTCTCACAAAAGCTCCGAAATCAGTAATTTCGACTACCTCGCCCTCCACCACCTCCTGCAACTTTGGATAGAACGTTAATGCCTTGAAGGTTACCCTATGGTAGGTAGCACCGTCGCCTGCCACCAGTTTACCAACTGAATTGGCAATAGCATCAATGATCATTATGACGTATCCGAGCTCAGGACTGATCATACTCTCGTATTTTTCTTTTAAAATTCCAATAGCTGTATCCTTCAATGAGTTTTTTAATCTACTAGGAGGAATTCTAACTACATCACTCATATGCACTATTTCAAACATAATGGATGTACTCTTGTTGGATCCAAGCATCAATTTATGAACCTTTTGGATACCTTAACCATGTCCTATCGCAAGGTAGCTTCTACCTACTTCTAAGGTCAAATTTTACAGAGGAGTCGGTCACCTCGAACACGGCATCTCTCTCGATTATATTCTTCAAGGCGGACCTCAGATATCCTTCGAAGAATTTGGAACCTTTTCTTCCTAATCTGTGTCTGATCACTATAATTCGGTTGTCAGCTTGAGAGACCTCATCATACGTACCGAGATGGCCATATCGGCAAATTATTTTTTCAATGTACTCTAGGACTGATCGCTCGGTAAGCTCCTTTTTCCAGAACAGAATCGTGTCCCTCGCTACCGTTTCCCCAAGTTTTAGCCCAAGAGTGTATAGACTCTTCATCATGTGATTCGAGCAAGGATGTTATGAACTCTCTATTTATAACTACCATGTCTATTTTCGATAGGTATCGGGTAAATTCTGCATATCTTTTCAAGATAGTTCCTACCAATGCGTTAACGGAGATGCCCATTCTTTCTGCCTCGTCGTCCAAAACTTTAGATAAATCCAGACCAAATCTAAAAGATCTGGTTATTGTATCCGAGCGCGCGTCAGAACTTGTGATACCTCCCAAACTACTATCAAGCAAACGATACTCGCCAAGGTAATAAATAGTGGGGTGTTTGTAGCCATTTGTGTTGATTTCTGTTCAAGTCAAGTCGTAATTGCAAAGATGTACACACGTTCCTTATTACATTTCGGTCATCGTTGATACCTTTGGCAAAAATCTCGACAGACCCTCATCAGAAGGGCTCGATTAGTTATCTTGCGTATTCTGCGACTAACGAACCGATGCATAGATTACAAAAAAAAGAGGGACTGGTGCAAGCTAGTGCAAACGATCTCGACATTTGCGGTCTATGTAACAGCAATGCGATCCTTTTCGATTCCGAAACTAATGAGACCGTCTGTAGCAAATGTGGGGTGGTTCTCCAAGAGAATGCCGAATCGTTAGGCGGTGAATGGGGAATATACTCAGGAGACGATATCCAAAGCAAGAGCAGAACAGGTATGCCAACTTCGTTAGCGTTTCACGATATGGGGCTTTCAACATTCATCTCTTATTCAAATGTGGACGCAAACGGTGGTGTGATCAGCCCTGAACAGATGGCTAAGATTCAACGAATGAGGCACTGGAACAAGATTTCGAGCAATAACAGAAGCTATCATAGAAATCTGAAAAATGCCTTTGCTATTTTAAGCACTGTAAAAATAAACTGTCGCTAAACGATGAGCTTATAGAAAAATCTGCTTATAATTATCGAAAGGCTCTGGACAAACGAATTATCAAAGGGAGGTCTACACGCCTATGCGGCATGCAGAGAATTGAATGTGCCAAGAACGCTAGTTGAAATAGCACAAACTGCTAATGCAGACACTATATTTGCTGGTAAATGTTACAGGTTACTTCTTAGGCATCTAAGACTTCATTTGCCGATAATTGATTCGAACGTGTACCTGGCCAAGATAGCTAATAGGGGGCGAGTAAGCGAAAAGGCTTCCCGCAGAGCCCTTCAGATGCTTTCTATTGTAAAGGAGACTCCGATATCGCATGGCAAAGATCCTAATGCACTTGCTGTGGCTGTATTATACGCCCCGTGTCTAAAGGAAGGTGAAAAGGTTAGCCAAGCACAAATCGCAGCGGCAGGCGACACCAGTATTGTAACACTAAGAAAAAGATTTCAAGACGTGAGGCAGATATTTCCATGATTTATATCTGTAATTCCGGTTTTATTCTATCGTAGCGCCATATATTGTTTCTAGACTTATTTATTCCGGTTGTTTTCGTTTACATGCCGGGGAGCCGAAAAAGAATGCTCCTGCTCATAACAAAAAACGTTTTATAGCCTGAAAAGTCACAACACAACATGCGAAATGACTAGGATCAAGGTAGCTGTCAAAGATGAGATCATAGTAGGTAAGGGAAAGGAGCTGAACGTAAACGGGATTAGAATAGCATTATTTAACGCAAACGGAAAGTATTATGCTGTTGAGGCTCTTTGCAGACATCAAGATGGTTCTTTGGCCCCAGGAAAGGTAGATGGAGAGATTGTTGAATGTCCTCTACATTCATGGCACTATAATATTAGGACAGGCGAACTCCTTGATTATCTTGGAGGAGTCAAACTTACAACTTATGATGTTGACATCAAGGGAAACGACATTTATGTAGATGTTTAGTATTTCCCAAATTTACTTATACTAACAGAGCATATCACCGGCATCTATCAATAAGAAAATTGACACCTGTCTATGCAGTACAACGCAAAGAACCCGAATTGAATAGTAATCCCCAGAGATAAGGGTTCATCCCATTGAAAGTATATAACACGTTAACAAGGCGCCTTGACGACTTGAACTGTGACGGAGCTGCCTCCACGAGAATTTATCTCTGTGGCGTGACAGTTTATGATAATTCGCATGTTGGTCATGCTAGAACGATTGTGGTATTCGATATTCTACGCCGCTACCTCCTTTCCAAGAATTGTCCCGTAGAATTTATCCAGAATTTTACAGACGTTGATGATAAGATAATAAATCGTGCAACACAGGAGGGAGTGACAGTGGAGGAAGTCGCGTCTAGGTACATACAGAATTACTTCAAGGATTTCAATTCCCTAAACGTATTGGTGGCCGATCGATATCCCAGAGCTACAGAGCACATACGAGAAATGATACAGCTTATCAGTGCACTGATGAAAAAAGGTTATGCGTATCTTTCACCTAACGGGATTTATTTTCGTGTAAGATCATTTTCAGGTTATGGCAAGTTGTCGAAAAAATCAATCGAAGACTTAGACGTAGGAGCTCGAATCGAAATTGATCAATCAAAGGAAGATCCACTTGATTTTGCTCTATGGAAATTCTATTCTGATCCTCCAGTATGGGATAGTCCTTGGGGAATGGGGAGACCTGGGTGGCATATTGAGTGTTCTGCGATGGCTTTGAAATATTTTGAAAGCCCTTTCGAGATCCACGGAGGTGGATACGATCTTGTCTTTCCTCATCATGAGAATGAGATTGCTCAATCGGAATCTTTTTCAGGAAAACAGTTTGCAAAAATATGGATACATTCAGGAATGGTAACTGTCAATTCTGAAAAAATGTCCAAATCCTTGGGCAATATTGTAACAATCCAGGATGCTCTAAGCAGATGGGGACCTAACAGTATACGAATTTACAGCGTTTCTGTACATTATTCAAAACCTTTGGACTACTCAGAGAAATTACTAAACGAGTCTAAGCATAAATGGCGTCAGATAGAGACTTGCGCTTGTGAATTACGTTTTGCGATAGGAAATAAGGGTTACCTAACAGAAGTGGAACAATTGTCTGATCAGACAATGAAGGCTTTTGAATCTGCGATGGAAGATAATTTAAACACTTCTTTAGCTTTCACTGCGTTTCTTAAGCTTGTCACCGAGTTAAATCGCTATGCAGCAGAAGAAAAATTGACGGCAGATATGTCTAAAATCGCCGGCGTAGTTTTCAATAATATCATGAACGTTTTGGGCCTTCGGGTTATCGAAGCCAACGATATCGAGAAAAAAGAAATTGAAAGTTTGATAAGCATGCGCGATCAATTACGAGAACAAAAGAAATTCTATGAATCGGATGCGATACGAAAGAAATTGGTTGATGAATATTCAGTTGAACTAATCGATCATAAGAAGAGAACCATTTGGGGCATAGTTGAGGGAGCATCAAGACTTCATTCTGTTGGCTAGTGTTTATCAGTAAGTCCCAATTGATTATATTGTTTGTCTGTCAGACAAGCACTGGATATTTCTTCCTTCCGCCTCAGTTTTTTCAAAATATTAATCATGTTCATCTATCCCGCTGCTAAGGACACGATGTGATTTCAGTCGCGGCCCCCTGATGTCCGTCTGCTTGTGGTACTACTGATAGTACTAATGAAAACAAATAAAAAAATTTCCTGTCTCGTTTGTAATGTTTTTATATTTCGCTCAAGATGATCATCCTACAACCTGTGAATCTAAAACAAAAATAAAAAGCGATAACTTTTATCGTATCAGGGGTAATAGCAGTGATTGTGATATTTGGATAGATGTTTCAATTAGAAAGGCACAAAACTTTTCAGATTTATATGAAAAACTTATTTCAGACTCGCCTTCAATAACTCAGTTTTCAAAACGAGATAGGAAATGGCAATCAAAACAATATGACAACGCGACAATGATCAAAATTACGACTAGTTACATAACAAAATTTCAGAGACTGCTTAACATCGCTGAATCATTACAGCCGACGGGACTGTTATGGCCGTGATGAGTTATGAACTGTCTTCGATGGGTTCCGTAACGCAGTTAAAACCCAGCTAGAATAATTGCAGGATCACTCTGATAACTCAAGACTCGACATATTGGGATTCTACTCTATAAGCGTAAACTTAGAGTCGCAAACTGCAACGAACTCATTTGTCAGTGCTACTCTGTATGACAAAGATGGCAAGGTAATATCTCCAAGAAGTTGCACAAATAGAACTGGTAAATATTACAGCGCACTCTCTGGCGCCCTTCGGAATCGAAGTGACTGAAAAAATTGGAGACTTGCAAGAGTAAGAACTATTCTCTTGCGGCTGATTCTGATCCCTATGTGGAAGTGTTAGAAGATATAGTATGAACAGCGGCTTTAGTTCTATATTTATCGGATCAATAGTTGTTATACACATGTTTCAGAGCAGATCGAAGATTGCAGCATATGCTCAGTTCGATGACAATCACTTGTCTTGCTGTAAATGATTTTATTACACTTACTCTTCTCGCAGGTAGTAGTGTTATACTTGAGTGTTGGGTATAAATAAGAATAAGAAAAAACTCAAATGGAAAGTTGATTATGAGAATAGCCTGTACAAGATTTATGATTGGGACAAAAAATTAACAGGTTACTTCTTCCCAAGATATGGATCCGTTGAATCGGGGGAAACAGGCGAGCTTAATGACGAACATACAGACGAACTAAATAAATCCAAAGCAAAGGTATCGGGAGGAAATCTCCTGGTTCCTATGTTGAAGCTCAATCTACTAGATGTACAGGAGGGAATAGATTTGGATTATACTATTGAATCACTCGAGACAAACTTGGAAAGAACGAGGTTATGGAAGCGATGGATTGCTGAAAATCATCGAGAATTCAACATAGTTGGTAGTGGCATATATACTGCAAGAGAAGATAGAAACATGCTATCAATAGTCCTCAGCATAGGCTCAGATTTTATACTAGGCGAGATAGAGGTTATAACAAAATTAGCCCCCTTGCTTGACAATCTTCACGAGTCCGGCCTCTTATAACTCATCAAAAGACTTAAGCACTAGCTTTTTTAGGATTTAAAAAGTGGAACGGCAGAGGGAATAGTACTGACGACGATAATACGAAAATGAACGTTATTGATGAAGTATGAAGAGTTCAAATAGTGTGATTGATTATCATCTCGATATATTGCCAAAGAAGGAGATGTTACTGCGCAAGAATGAGGAGACTTCCAAGAAGGAATGTCCATTGTGCGGATGTTCGCTTCCGACATCCAGCGAATTAAATCTTTGTCCAGAATGTATAAAGAGCGCCGATTGTTGTGTTGGACTAGAAAAAATTCGAGAATAACTTTTGTAGTAGTATAGTACGGAAAAATAATCTATATCTATTTGTACTCAAAAAACGTGAAATATGGCCATTTTCTTTGGAAGTGAGCAATTTTCATTTTTTTCATACTGCAGGTAACGATAGGTTCCTCATAAATTCGTAATTCGACATATCCTCTGAAAAAAAGCAGATGTTTATGAAATTCTTCGTTTCCCTGCGACTCTGGAATTCATGTATCGGATGCGAGAGAAGAAGCTATAATATTGCTGTAGTACTACATATAGATCTGAGCGCCTGATGAATAAGGATAGTTCGTTTCATTCACTCTCCAAGCTTCTATCATCGTCGGGCGCTCATGATCTCCATTAGTTAACAAGGTCTTTTAGCAGTGTGAACTTATTTGAGTTGACCATTTGCAATTTTTTCTTTTGAGCTCAGTAATAATACCCTCGGCTTAGACTAATCGACAATCCAGATAATCATTATCTCTTTAGCGTTTGACTCTACCGGTGCTTAAACAATGCCAGATTTCTATTGTTCATATGTCAAGACATCAAAGACCTCTCACTTACGTAATTGGTTTTGGAATAACATTGGCCATAGGAATAGCAATAAGGTTAGTACAGCAGCAGGATGTTCGTAGTATTGGCAGTCACGACGCTAACGGTGGAGATGTTAACGACGCTAATGGTACTGGGAGTAGCGATAATAATCGCCAGAGATGTAATGCGCGTTTCGTGTTTAGTTCATTTGTAAACCTAGCAGACTTAGGCAGAGATCGTACAACCTAGCTTGTACAACGAAATAATTATGATACTATACTTGAAACCACTGCATAGTATCTTATGATACAATCGACATACGTTAAGTTCCTCGTAGATAAATGGTTCTGATTTCAGTTCAACCAAGATGAGAATTATAAGTAGAAAAGAGAAATGCAGATCAAATCTAGAGACAGCGAATGTAGAAGGAACAAACCTAATCCGGATTGGATTAGAGCATATTCTAGGACCATAGCGGCTTCAAAACCAATTACAGTGATACCGACTGATATTATAACCATTATCGGATTTTTTACCCCCACGTAGATTTGAGC